>CBIHQZ010000872.1:0-3656 GCA_966212315.1 uncultured Myxococcales bacterium | reverse complement strand
TCGAGACGCCGTCTCGATTTGCCATGCCTACCGGTACCGAAATCGAGACGCCGTCTCGATTTGCCATGCCTACCGGTACCGAAATCGAGACGCCGTCACGATTTTCCATGCCTACCGGTACAGGAATCGAGGCGCGATCTCGATTTGCCACGAGTCCGGGCGCGATGTTCGAGTCCGCGCACACCTGCGCGACACGTCCGGGCACCGCGTTCCGAATCTGCGCTCAGCGCACCGCGTCTTCGTACAGCTTACGCCACGCGCGATGCATGCGGTCCTGCGTGAAGTGCTCGATCGCGCGCGACCGCCCGGCCTCGCCGAACGCCACCCGCTGCGCGTCGTTCTTCAGCATCCGCGCGAGCGCATCGCCGGTCGCCGACGCATCGCCACGCGGCACGAGCAGCCCGGTGAATCCGTTCTCGACGATCTCCGGATTGCCGCCCACTGCCGTCACCACCGCAGCGCGTCGCGAGAGCATCGCCTCGAGCAATGTGACGCTCGTGCCTTCCGAGAGCGACGTCATCGCGAAGAGATCCGTCGCCGCCAGCACCTCGGGGATGTCTTTTCGAATCCCCGCGAACACCACGCGATCACGAATGCCGAGCTGATCGACTTGCTCGCGCAACGCTTTCTCGCCGTCGCCGCCACCCACCAGCAGCAGGCGCGCGCTCGGCACATGCGTCGCCGCGTTCGCGAATCCCTGCACGAGGGTCGGGTGATCTTTCACCGAGTGAAATCGCGCGACGCACGTGACCACTCGGTGTTCCGGCTTCAGACCGAGATCGTGGCGCAACTTCGAGCCGTCGATCACGCCATCGAATCGCGACGGGTCGACGCCGTTGTAGATGACCTCGATGCGGTTCGGATGAATCCCTTCGTTCGCGACGAGGAGGCGCTTCACGTACGCGCACACCGCCGTTACGCGCGCAGTCCACGAGAGCGCGAACTGATTGAACAGCACACGCTTCGGTCGACGATGGTCGGGCACGTGGCGTCCGTGCTCGGTGAAGATCAGCGCCGGGCGCGTGCTCGCGAGTCGCGTCGCGATCGCCGAGTAGAAGTACGGCGTGTACTGATGCGCATGCACGACGTCGGCGCCGTGCGCCTCGATGGCCTTCGCGAGCCGCCACGGAAGCTTCGCGTCGATGCCCGGCATGCGGCCGACGCACTCGACCGGAATGCCCTTCTCGCGCAGTGCTTCACCGAGCGGGCCGATGGCATCGAGCGTCACCACCCGCTGATCGAGTCCCGCGTTGGCGCGCGCGAGAAAGTCGTGAACCAGTACTTCCGCGCCTGCGACGGCCATGCTGTGCAAAACGTGAACGATACGCATCGGTGTCCCACTCGTGTGCAGGGTCCGGGCCGGGCTCAACTCGCCACCGCTACGCGACCGGGCGCGCCGATTCGCGCAACTGCGGGTGCCATGCCCGGGAGCGTGCGGGCAGCTACTTCGCGCGCCGCCGTGAACGCGACGAGCCGCGATGTGATCGCAAGGAGCTGATAGAAGAAGTCGAAGTCTTCTTGCGAGAGGAACGCCCCGCAGATGACGTATCCGAGCCACGCGGCTTTCACCGCGAACGCGTAATACCTCGCATCGGACCACGCACCGCGATCGAGCTTCGTGATGCGCTTCTCGACTCGCGCGGCGACGAACCACAGCATCACCACGAGGAAGATCCACGCCGCGACGCCCGGGATGCCCGTGTCGCCGAGCATCTGGAAGAACGAACTGTGCGCGACGTGCACGTCGTCCTTGTCGGGTGCGTACTTGCGGAAGTGGACCAGGAAGTTGCCGACGCCGACGCCCGTGAGCGGCCGGTCCTGCGCCATCGCGATGGCGGCGTGCCACGCGTTGATGCGTCCGCGCGAACTCGCGTCGGTCTGCGCCGCGGTCTTCACGGTGCCGATGCGCGCGTAGAACTCGGGCGGCACGAGGGACATGCCAGCGAGGACGCCCACGATCGCGAGCCCGACGATCCAGCGTTTGTGATGCAGTCGAAACAGAATGTAGAGCCCGACCGCTGCGAGTCCGAGGAAGCCGCCGCGCGAGAGGGAGAACACGATGACGAGCGCACACGGTGCGATTGCCGCGAGTGCGAGCAGCCGCGCAGTCCACTTCTTCGCAGTGAGCGCGAGGACGAACAGGAACGGCAGCGCCATCACGATCATCATCGCGAGCTCGTTGCGGTCGCCCGTCGGTCCTTCCCACCCGTACTCGGCGAGCGCGAACTTGCCGTAGCAATAGCGAAGACTGATGAACGCGATCGAGAGACCGATCGACCAGTACAGCTTCCGCATGTCGTCGAGCGTTCGAATGAACGCGCAGATGAAGACGTACTGGATCAGCGTGAGGAAGTAGTCGTACACGCGCGGCCACGCGAGCGCGGGCTTGAACGAGAACAGCGCGGAACTCACCACCGCGAGGAACAGCCACAAGATTCCGCCGTGGAAACGTTCCCATTTGAGCGGGTACTTCCGCGCGGCGAACAGCAACGCGATCAGCGCGACCGCGTTGAGCACCATCGAGAACTTCACCGCTTCGAAGCCCCACAGCACGCGCGCGTCCTCGCCGCCTTGCGGGCGGATGTAGTCCGTCGCGATGAGTCCGAAGAGTGCGGCGCGCGGATGCCGTGTGGACATCACGACCGCGAACAACAGAATCGCCCATCCGATCAGTGCGCGCATGCGGTGGACTTTCGGACGGCTTGTATCGATCGTTTCCTGAGCATCACGGGCCGCCGAGTGGGACGCCCGAAACGCCGTGTTCGCGCGCGCCCGGTGTCCGCTCACTGACGAAGGTCGCCTCGCGCGATATCGGGAACGACACCCGATCGCGCACGTTTTCCCCGCTTGCCTACCGGTATCTGCTGCGATTCGTGTATGAATCCCGCCCAGGAGGCCTACGTGATTCGTCGCACCGCCGCACCGCGGCTCCCGCTTCTCGCTCTCGCCGCGAGCACCGCCGTTGGCGTGCTCGCACAGGGCCGTCAGGCCGACGCGCAGGTTCGCGGCTGGGCGCTCGATCGTTTCGATCCGAACCCCGCTGGCGACGTGTTCTTCGCCGCGGACTTCCCCTGGTACAACCGCACGCGGCTCTTTGCGCTCGGCATCGTCGGCGACTACGCGCGCGATCCGCTAGTTCTCTACGGCGCCGACGGCCAGCCAGCGCGACGCATCGTCGACAGCCAGGGCGTCCTGCACGTGCAGGGCACCATCGCGCTCTTCGATCGCATCGGCATCAACTTCTCGCTGCCGATCTCTCTCTTCCAGACGGGCGAGCCCGCGACCGCCGCCACGACGACGCCGGTCAACGCCTACGAATCGCCCGTCACGGGCGACATCCGACTCGGCGTGCGCGTGCGCATCTTCGGGCAGTCCGACACGAGCCCGATCTCACTGCACCTCGGCGCGAACGCGTTCCTCGGATTCATTCCGTACAACGGGCGCTACACGAACGTGACCGACGAAGAGTTCCGTTTGAAGGCCCACGCAACGCTCGCGGGACACGCCGGCCCGATTCGCTGGTCGTTCACCGGCGGCTTCCACTATCGACCGCGCGTCGATCTCCTCGGTACCAGCATCGCGCCCGAAGTCTTCGCGAATGCGGCCATCGGTTTCGCATCACCCGACGGACGACTCACAGTGGGTCCCGAGGCGTG
>CBIHQZ010000871.1:0-3656 GCA_966212315.1 uncultured Myxococcales bacterium | reverse complement strand
GCGCCACGCACCACGCACCACGCGCACCACGCACCACGCGCGCCACGCACCACGCACCACGCGCGACGCGCGCCACGGCGTGGGGTCATCGCGGCCGCGTGCGTCTCACCCGCCCGTCGCACCCTCGCGCAATTCGTCCCGCACCTGCGCCGTGATCTCGAACGAACGCAGTCGCGCGGTGTGATCGAAGATCTGTGACGTGACGATGACTTCGTCGGCTTTCGTCTGCGCCATCACCGACTCGATCTGCTTCTTCACCGTCGCCGGCGATCCGACCGCGGAGCACGCGAACGCTTGCGAGAGCATCACGCGCTCGGAGGCCGTCAGCTCGTTGCCGAACCCCGCGCGCGGCGGCTTCAGGGGCGTCGGACGTCCGCGCCGGAGGTTCGCGAACGCCTGCTCGAGCGACGTCATCAGCAGATTCGCTTCGTCGTCGGTGTCCGCGGCGAACACATTCATCCCCACCATCACATACGGCTTCGCGAGTTGCGCCGAGGGGCGGAATCGCGCGCGGTAGATCTCGATGGCTTCGAGCAGATGGGTGGGCGCGAAATGCGACGCGAACGCGTAGGGCAGCCCCAGTGCAGCGGCGAGCTGCGCGCCGAACAGACTCGACCCGAGGATCCACAACGGCACGTTCGTTCCCACCCCCGGCACCGCGTGCACCGCTTGCCCCGGACGGCTCTCGCCGAGCAGCGCGCGCAGTTCCATCACGTCTTGCGGAAACGCATCGTCGTCGGATGCGAGCGTTCGTCGCAGCGCACGCATCGTCACTTGATCGGTGCCGGGTGCGCGACCGAGGCCGAGGTCGATGCGATTGCCGTGGATCTCCGCGAGCGTTCCGAACTGTTCGGCGATCACGAGCGGCGCGTGATTCGGCAGCATGATCCCGCCCGCGCCGACACGAATGGTTGTCGTCCCCGCCGCGATGTGACCGATCACCACCGCGGTGGCCGCGCTCGCGACGCCGGGCATGTTGTGATGCTCGGCGAGCCAGAATCGCTCGAAGCCCCACCGTTCGGCATGTTGCGCGAGGTCGAGCGAGCGGCGAAACGACTCGCGTGCGCCGCTCCCTTCGGTGATGGGCGCGAGGTCGAGCACACTGAACGGAATCATGCGCGAGTACCTAGTCTCGCCGAGGCGGATGCCAAGTCCGCGCCCGGCGCTCCGCGCGAATGTCGGCCGGGAACTCTGTCATGATCGTCGCGAACGATGTCTCTCGACGACCCGACCGCCGCGATCGCGCAGGGCAGCCTGCCGGTGTTTCCGCTCCCGAACGCAGTGCTGTTTCCCGAGCAGCAACTGCCGCTTCACATCTTCGAGCCGCGCTATCGGCAGATGGTGCGGGATGCGCTCGAAGGGTCTTCGTACATCGTCGTCGCCATGATCGAAGGCGATCCGAACGCCGAGAAACCGCGGTTCGCGAAGATCGCGAGCGCGGGGCGGATCAGTGCACATCAACGGCTGAGCGACGGGCGGTTCAACATCCTCGTCGAGGGCGCGGTTCGCGTCGCATTGGACGAAGTGCCGAGCGAGCAACTCTACCGCCGCGTGAAGTGCACGCCGTTGCCCGAACCCGCCGATGCGCTCGAGGTACCCGAACACGATCGCGCGGCGATGCTGTCGGTGCTCGGCATGGTGATGCAGCTCGCACGCAAGCAGACACCCACTGCGGAGTTCAAATCACCGGGAGATCTCGACGCGGCGCGCCTGGCATTCCGCATCGCCGACCGCGTGGTGACCGACTCGGCCTGGCGTCAGAAAGTGCTCGAGGCGCCCACGGCAGTGATCCGCGTGCGGCGCACCACCGAGGCGCTGGCGAGTCTGTTGAGTGAGCTGCCGGTCGTGGGCGGGTCGCGCGGGATGAGTTGATCACCGAACCCTCCATCACCTACAGCGCTGCCGCGCTCGCCCCTCCCGAACGACACTGCGCATTGATGGTTCGAGAGTATCGTCCGATGAGGGGCATCCAATGGTCCGCGGCGATGCGCGAGTGCCCCTCTTCGGACGACACTCTTCGTTTCGATTGCGAAGTGTCGTTCGGGGAGGGGCGAGGGAACGCAGCGATTCAAGCGATGGGGAGGGGTCTGCGTTACTTCCGCTTCGCGCGTTTCGCCGGCGGATTCTCGGTCACGATCGGATGCTCGCCCTGCTCGATGCGCGCATCGGAATCGCGCGTGGTGAGTTCGCGCGTACTCGCATCGGGGATCTTGTGGCCCATGCGGACGTTCTTCGTGACGAGATAGCTCGCGTTGTACTCGTTCGCGGTGACCTCCATCGGCACGCGGCGCGAGACCTTCACGCCGTCTTTGTGGAGCCCGTCGACCTTGGCCGGATTGTTCGTGAGCAGCGCGACCGAGCGCACGTCGAGTTCGCGCAGCATCGCCGCGGCCACGCCGTACTCGCGCTGATCGTCCTGGAACCCGAGCGAGCGGTTCGCTTCGACCGTGTCGAGCCCCTGCGCTTGCAACGCATACGCGCGGATCTTGTTGCCTAGCCCGATGCCGCGACCTTCCTGACGGAGATAGAGCACCACGCCGCGCCCTGCGTTCACGATGCGACGCAGCGCGATGTCGAGCTGTTCGCGGCAGTCGCACTTGAGCGAGTGCAGCACTTCGCCCGTCCAGCATTCGGAGTGCACGCGCGCGAGCACGTCTTCGCCGGTCGACACGTCGCCGACCACCAGTGCGATGTGTTCGCGCGGGTCACCGCCCTCGGCGAGTTTGCCGCTCTCGCGGAACACCACCGTTCGGATCATCCCGTACTCGGTCGGGATCACGGAGTCGGCGTAGAGATCCACGCGCGGATCGTCGTGGCGCGGGGGCGGCGGAATCGCAGAAGGCGGCCGGGTCATGAACGTGCGCGAGATTTGGCCAGCGGGTGGCGTAGGTCAAGCTTCGATACAGATCATGCGCGCGACCTTGTGCGATCCGACGGACGCGCCCGCGAAGCTGAGATAGAGTCCGCCCGCATCGCGCCGGCTTCGTTGCCGCGAGACGATGCTGCGCGTGGCGACAATTCTGGAGGTCGTGTCGATGCCATCGTTCGATGTCGTGTCCAAAGTGCAGTGGGTCGAAGTCGACAACGCGCTCAATCAGACAAAGAAAGAGATCGCGCAGCGCTACGACTTCAAAGACACCAAGACCTCGATCGAGAAGACCGACGACGGGATCGTGATCGTCGCGAACTCCGAAGGTCGCGTGGAGGCTGCGCTCGACGTACTGAAGGGCAAGTTCGTGAAGCGCGGCGTGTCGATGAAGCAGATCGATCCGCAGAAGGTGCAGCCGGCCGGCGGTGACACGCAGCGGCAGCTCGTGAAGATCAAAGAGGGGATCGACAAGGACAACGCGCGCAAGGTCATCGACGCGATCAAGGCCAGCAAGCTGAAGGTGCAGGCTGCGATCCACGACGACACGGTGCGCGTGACCGGAAAGCATCGCGACGATCTTCAGGAAGCGATTCGCACGCTGCGCGGCGGGGATTTCCCGATCGATCTGCAGTACGTGAACTTCCGGGAGTGACGAATCGCGCTGTCGATGTGCGTGCGAGCGCGTGACCTCACCCCCGCTCCGCGCGCCCCTCTCCCTCGATGCCACCGGTCAAGCGCGAACGCAGGCATCGTCGAGAGAGGGGCTCGAAGGATGATGCCTGATCGG
>CBIHQZ010000870.1:0-3658 GCA_966212315.1 uncultured Myxococcales bacterium | reverse complement strand
CGACAGCCCGCACTGCCTCGCGGGTTCCGACGGCGGCGCGTCGCAGTGCGTGCAGTGCGTGAGCGATGCACAGTGCGCGGGCCGCACCGATTCGCGCGTGCTCTGCATCGGCGCGAACAACACCTGCGCGCAGTGCAACGCTGCGAACACCGGCATGTGCACGGCGTCGGGCATCGGCTCGGCGTGTCTCGCAACCGGCCTGTGCGGCTGCACCAGCGACACCGATTGCAGCGCCGATCGCATGTGCAACGCGGCGATGAACCAGTGCGAAGTGCGCCCGATGATGACGGACGCAGGAACCGACGCGAGCACCGATGCGAGTGTCGACGCGAGCGGCGACGCGATGGGCACCGACGCGGGTCGCGATGGTGCCGTCGCGGACGGCGGGCTCGACGGCGGTCCGGATGCGAGCGTGAACGTCACCGGTGGCGGCGCATGCAGCTGCCGCGTGCCGGGCGCGCCGACGCACGGTTCGTCACGCACGTCGGTTCTCGGCGTGCTCGCGGGTCTCGCCGTGGTGGTGGCCTCGCGCCGCCGCCGCCGCGCGGCCTGATCGGATCGAATCACCCGGGTCGATGCGAGCGGCTGAACACGGCCGTAAGCATCACCCCGGTTGATCGCTCGCCCCTCTCCACGTCACCAATCCCGATCATTCCCGCGTCCCGGTCGCGCCGCGCCGCATCCACCGTGCGTATGGCCGTCGAGACGAACCCTCGCGCAATCCCCGCGTACATCGCGCCGCGACCCGCCGGACCGCCCCCCGCGGCGATCGATCCCGACACACTCCCCGCGACCTTCCACGCCCGCACCCACGCGCTCACCGCGATCTGGTTCGCGCTCGCTGCCGTCTGCGCCGCCACGCTCCACGCGATTCCGAGCGCCACGCTGTGGCTCTGGATGAACCCCGTCTGCGTGGTCCTCCTGCTCTTCACGCTCTCGATGCTCGCGATGCAGACCCTGCCGCGCCTGCCGAAGTGGCCGCCGGGATTCGTCGCGGCGATGACCGGCGTGCAAGCGCTCGTGCTCGGCGCGGCGACCGAGTGCGTTTTCATCCGCTACATCAATGCGCCTTCTTCGCCGCTGTTTCTCGCGGCTGCTGCGCAACTCGTCGTGCTCGCGCTCCTCGGCGATCGCCTCGGCGCGGGCACTACGGGCACCGAGAAACGCGTTCTCGCGGTCGCGGGTTCGGCCGGGCTCGTCGCCACGCTCGCCGCGATCACGATCTGGCATCGGCACCGCCCGCTCCTGCTTGCGATCCCGCTTGCGAACCTCGCCACCGCCGCGCTCGTGACCATCGATCACGCACGCAGCCGCGCGCTCGCCCGCATCGCACGCGACCGCCACCCCGACCTCGCGGCGATTCGCACCGCGGCGTTGCTGGTGTTCGACGTGATCTACCTGTTCGTGCTCGTCCCTCGCGCGCTGCTCCGCCGTCGCTGAAGAACCGCGGCGAAAAGCGT
Organism: uncultured Myxococcales bacterium; assembly: GCA_966212315.1. Taxonomy (GTDB): domain Bacteria; phylum Myxococcota_A; class Polyangia; order Polyangiales; genus CBIHQZ01. The sequence goes on along the minus strand of CBIHQZ010000870.1, from coordinate 2,198 downwards.
TTTGCACCGGTGCGGCGCGCGTGATAGCCCCGCCCCGTCATGACGGTGCTGCAGGTCGACCACCTCACGTTCGGCTACGGCGCGGACATTCTCTTCGAAGACGTCTCGTTCAACCTCGCGCTGGGTGAGCGCCTCGCGCTCGTCGCGCCGAACGGGCAGGGGAAGTCGACGCTGCTCAAGATGATCGCCGGCGAACTGCAGCCGGACGACGGACGCGTGCTCCTGCCCAAAGGCACGCGCGTCGGGTACCTGCACCAGTCGCACGAACCGAATCCCGCCGGCACCGTGCTCGACGTTCTGCTCGAACCGTTCGCCGACGCTCGTGCCGCGCGAAAGGCCCTCACCGAAGCCGAAGAAGCCGCCGCGTCCGGGAGCGACGAGGCGCTCGATCGACTGGCGCGCGCGCAGGATCGTCATCATTCGGTCGGTGCCGATGCCGTCGAACGCGACGTCAGCATGATCGCCCACAAGGTCGGGTTTCACGATCGCGACCTCGATCGCAAAGTCGCCTCGCTCTCGGGCGGTGAACGCGGGCGATTGCAACTCGCGGCCGTGCTCGCATCGCGTCCCGACCTGCTGCTGCTCGACGAACCGACCAACCATCTCGATCTCGAAACGGTCGAGTGGCTGGAAGGATTTCTCAGCACGTTTCGCGGCGCGATCATCGTCGTCTCGCACGATCGCGCGTTCCTCGACGCGACCTGCCAGCGCATCGGCGAACTAGGGCTGCTGCGATTCCGGCTCTATCCCGTTCGCTACAGCGAGTACGTGGTGTTGCGCGAAGCGGATCTCGAACGCGAACGCGCCGCGGTGATGCAGCAGCGTGCGGAGATCGCCAAGACCGAAGACTTCATTCGCCGCAACATCGCCGGGCAGAAGACCAATCAAGCCAAGGCGCGGCGTCGCATGCTCGAGAAGATCGAGCGCCTCGAGAACCCCGAGGACATCTGGGCCGACGCGCGCAAGATGGGGCTGCGATTCGCGACCGGCCGGCGCACCGGCGACATCGTGATCGAAGCGACGGGCGTGGGCGCCGAGCGTGGCGGGCGGCAGTTGTTCGAACGCGTCGATGTGCTCTTGAAGCGACTCGACCGACTCGCGATCGTCGGACCGAACGGCGCGGGCAAGAGCACGCTGCTGAAGATGTTCGCGGGGCAGCATCACGCCGGCGACGCGGGCGACATCCGGCAGGGGACGAACCTCGATCTCGGATACTTCGATCAGCATCTCGAGGCGCTCGATTCGAAGCGTTCGTGCATCGAAGAGATTCGTTCGGTACGGCCCGACATGGTGGTCGACACCGTGCGCCAGTACCTCTCGCGCTTCCGCTTCTGGGGCGACGATCCGTTTCGCAACGTCGGGTCGCTGAGCGGCGGCGAGAAGACGCGCCTCGCACTGGCGAAGCTACTGCTCGTACCGCGCAACGTGCTGTTCCTCGACGAACCGACGAACCATCTCGACATTCCCGCATGCGAGATTCTCGAAGAAGCGCTGGTGCGATTCGAAGGCACCGTCGTGCTCGTGTCGCACGATCGTTACTTCCTCGAGCGCGTCACCACACGCGTGCTGCATCTCGAGGACGGCGAAGCCACGCTCTATTCCGGGACCTACGGCGAATACCTCGCGCATCGCGAGAAAGCGTCCGCAGGCGGCGGGCAGAAGTTCCAGTCGACCGTCGCGACGAAGCCCGCGGCCGTTCGCGAAGAGCAGGCCGCCGCGAAAGGGAAGTCCGCCTACGAGGCCGCCAAGAAGAACGCGCGCGAGGCGGAGAAGCGTCAGCGACGCGTAGGTGAACTGGACAAACTCATGGCCGAAGGTCAGGAAAAGCTCGAGCGGCTGCGCACCGAATTGAAGCTAGCGCCCGGCGATCAGTGGGAACGGCTTGCGACTCTCGCCGACGAGGAGCAGAAACTCGTGCGATCGCTGGACCAGTGGACGGAGGAATGGATGCGACTCTCGGAGGATGCATGACGCGCGGATCGGTTCGTGGTTCGCGCGCTCGCGTCGCGGTGGTCGTGTGGTTCGCGGGCGCACTCGCGAGCGTGGCCTGCCGCCGGCCCGAGGCGCAGAACGACTCGCACAATGCAGCACCGGTGGTGCGGCCGGATGAGCCCGCCGCGGGGCCGGCGGTGCCGTTCGACGTTCGCGCCGAGCGCACGGATCTGACCTACTTCTGGTTCGACGAGCACGGCACGCCG
>CBIHQZ010000869.1:0-3659 GCA_966212315.1 uncultured Myxococcales bacterium | reverse complement strand
GCAGAGTGAACCGTCAGCGCGCCACACCGTGCCGATGGGAACAGCCCCCTGCTGCGCCCAGTGCAGTCGGACGCCGGTCGTGTAGCAAGAGTCGGAGGTGTGTAACTGATTGTCCCCGGCGAATACACAAGATATCGACGCCGGGCACATCGCAAAGAGGTCTTCGAGGCACCGAGGGAAACACGGGTTCCCGGAGTCACCGACGTTGCGATCGTCGGAAGCATCCGTGGCCGACTCGCGATCGCCGACATCCGACGGCGTCGCGACTTGCCCACACGCCGCGAGTGATAGGAGAGCCGCGAGCGCGCCGATCGAACGCCACATCAGCCGCACATCGTACTCGCGTAGTGAGACGTCGCTGTTCAGATTCACGTTCCGCTCGACGCGGCGCCAGATGGTCCGCAATGCTTGCGTGACGCACTGCCCACTATGGCGCCCTGCACGTCCCGGGCATGCACGGCCCGACGGCGGCGTAGTAGTGGTCTCGGCACGCCGCGCGAGTGCGATCGACAACCGTCGTGGTCGGACCGCACGTGACCGTCAGGTGGTTGAAGTCGACCTGAAGGTCCTGTGCAATCTCGGCGACGAGCGATCCCTGGCCGTCGAGTATGCGAACAACAACTCCTCCGCCATCGGCAGGCTGCGGGTCCATCGAGTAGCAAACCGAGCCATCCGAACGCCAGACCGTGCCCTGTGCACCGGACGCGGTCTGCACGGCATGCGAGCGCGCGCCGCTTGCGTAGCAGTAGTTCGCCGACTGAGGTTCGGCGCCCGCATGGTACGAGCATGGGGCCGTGGGTGGGCACTGCGCGAAGAGATCCTCGAGGCACGGCGGAAAGCACGTGTCGCCGGCTTCGCGAACATCGATGGTGTCGACGCCCGTCACTGCGTCGTTCGTCGAGACATCCATCGGCGTCGCAACCTGTCCGCATGCCCCGGTTGCGAGGAACATCAATAGCGCGACTCCGTGACAGTCCATGCGTGGATTGGTGCGCAACATCAGTCGCACATCGTACTCCCGTCGTGCGCGCGACATCGAAGTTCGGGGCCGCATTCATGGATGTATTGCAACAGGGTGTTCGCGGCGCACTGGTCGGTGATCGATGAGCAGATCGCACAATTCTCGAGCACGGCGCCTGTGCCGCCATCCACCCCGGACATTGTCGGCACGCAGTAATGACCAAGCAGATCGCACGTGTAACCTGTGCAGCACGGCTGCGCGCCGGTGGGGATATTATTGTCGCCGGGCCCGGTGCACGCATGCCCATTCTCCGGAGACGCGCACGTCGATACGCAGGTCGCCGCGCCGCTGACTGTGGAACACGCGGTGTTCGGTGGGCACGCCGTGCAACTCGCACCGCAATGCATATTGTCATGGAGGACGTCGCGGCACGCGAGCGGGTTCCCGCACTGCAACCACTGAGGCGGGCAGACGCACCGACCATTGGAACAGGTCGTCGTCGATGGGCACACATTCCCGCAGCTTCCGCAATTGTTTGCGTCATTCAGGAAATTCGTAGCGCACGAGGTCCCTCCGGGGCAGGTGCCGAATCCCGCGGGGCACGAGGTCTGGCATCGCCCGTCTACGCACACGCCGTTCGTTCCGCAACTATGGCCGCACCCGCCGCAGTTACTCGCATCATTCTGCAGATTGGTGTCGCACTTTGTGGAGGTCGCGCTGCAGTGCCCATAGTTCGCCGGGCAACACATGCCCGTCGACTGTCCGGCGAGATCGCAGCGAACATTCTCGTCGTTGTTGTTGCTGTGGCAGCAGTCGGCAACCGAACTGCACGTTCCGCCAGCGGTGCCCGCTCCTCCTACAGAGTGGCAAGTCTCGCAGTGTCCCGAGGCACTGCACGCCCCATTGGTACCGGTCTGACCGCAGCAGTCGGTCGCCTGAGTACACGCATCGCCGTTTTTTCGGCAACAGTAGAGGTTGTAATCGGGAGGCGAGTCTTCTTCCGTGGCGGTTGGATCGCAGCATCTCCAAACATCCATCCCGGTAGCAGTGGTCTTGCTTCCGAGCCGTTCACCCAACGGAATGCATGCCGCGCACGTTCCGCCGAGCGTGGCTCCGGTATTCGGCGAGCAGACCTCGCCGGAACACGTGCAGCGGGAGTTTCCCCCCGTCGAGGGATCGGATGCGCTCGGGTCACAGGGCCGCTGACAGGTACCGTCGATGCAGCTCAACCCAGGCAGGCAGGGGGAGCAGAGCGGAAGGTCGTAGTTAGAGTCGCAGGCGAGTCCCTCGTCCAGGATGTAGGGAATGCAAATTTTGTCTGATTCGTCGACCGGGATTCCAAGATCCTTTAGCGCGCTGATCGTGCGGTCGGTGCGCGCACGTTCGGCGTCACACGTTGGACCGGTCGCATTCTGATCAAAGCAAAAAAGACCCGCGGCGCATGTTCCCGAGCAAGCGCGACCAATCACGGGCGGGCGCTGGCAGGTTTGGTCAATGCAGACGAGCCCGTGCTCCGCGCTGCACCGCTTGTTGGCGCCGCCGCTACAAAGGTCGGGGTCACACGCATCCCCGATCGTGGATGTGACGGGCACGCATGAATCGCAGATGCGCTCCTGTCCTGTTTGGCAAGGCAACGATGCTCGACATGCCGGCGGCGTTGGCGAGTTGCAAACCGACGCGGTCGTCGCGAAATACAGCACCATCGCGAAAAGTATCTGAAATCGTCGACTGCATCGGGAAGCCCGCAGCGCATTTGTGGCAATTAGCATCACACCTACTCCGTAGACTTCCGATTATTAGACATCGATGCGTTGACCAAGCGAATTCGTGAGCCGAGTGATGGCGATCACTAGTACATAAAATCCAGACTCGATCGCGCAGCTACGAAGCGGGCGCTGAGGACGCAAGCGTGCGTTCGCGTGGGCGTGGTGCTGGCGACGCAGAACCCGATGGATCTCGATTACCGCGGGCCTGCAACGCCGGGATCTGGTGTGTCGGCCGGCTGCAGACGGACGCGGATCGCGCGCGTGTGATCGAGGGTCTCGCGAACGCGGGTGCAGTGGACGAAGGGCTCGATGCGGAGTCACTCGACGCGACGGTGAAGAAGCTCTCGCGCGGATGCGATGGATCGCGAGTGGGCGAAGCCGCTGGACATCCCCGCTCGCGTTCCACGGCCGAGAGTCCATCGACGCGGGTCACGTGGTGATCGAATCTCTGGACGACGACGAAGGGATGGATGCGCTCGACGCCTGGCGCAGTTGATTCACGAGTGTGTACGCTCGCGGTGTGGGTCGAACCGCATGCGGCCTCGCGGCGTACCTCGCGATCGTTGCGACCGTTGGATGCCGCAACGGTCGCGGCCCGATGACTGGCGACGTACCGCCACCACCCTTCAGCGGTGCGCTCGCGAACGCCGGCGATGCGCGAACGACACCGGGATTGCGTGCAGTCCAGATCGTCGCGGGATACAGCGATTCCTGCGCGCGCCTGAGTGACGCAACCGTCCGCTGCTGGGGGACCGATCACAGCCACACCGCGCCCGGCCTCGCCTGGGATCACCCGATGCGCGCGACGGCGATCACCGCGTACGGGCACGTCGCACGCCTCGCGTCCGGCGAGAACCACACCTGCGTGTGGCGCGACGATGGCTCCATGCGGTGCTGGGGCCTTCCCGACGCGATCCCGGGAGACGGCATCC
>CBIHQZ010000868.1:0-3660 GCA_966212315.1 uncultured Myxococcales bacterium | reverse complement strand
ACGAGGACCTGAACTGCACGAACAGCGCGCTCTGCTTCATCGTCAATCTACTGCGCGGCACGATCGTGGGTCAGTTTCGAGGCCAGTTCGCGCAAGCGCTCGGGCCCATCCAGGAAGCCCTCGCCGCATCCTCCGCACCGCCCGCGGGCTGCCCGACCGGCACCACCGTCGACGGTACCCACTGCCGGTACCCGGACAACTCCCTCGTCCCGATGCTCCTCGGCACCGACGGCGCCGGGAACTTCGGACGCCTGCTCGGGTCGGTCACCCCCGGCGTGCACGCCAACGCCTCCTACGTCGTCGGCGCCGGCGACCACGCGCACAACGCCGAAGTCCCCGACACCACCGGCATGACCGTGAACGTCTTCGGCGCGGTCACCTCCGACGGCCACAACGCCTGCGTCCCGCGCATCACGGCCCCCGCGATGCCGGACATCCCCGAGTGGATGACGCTCCGCCAGAACAACATCCCCGGCAGCACGACGCCCACCGACCTCGGCATCGGCGTCGCCGAGGACTTCATGAACAGCTCGCTCTTCAACCTCTGGGACTCGGGCATGTTCTGCCTCGGCGTCACCACGCGGATGTCGCAGCAGCTCTCGACCGGCCTGTTCGGCGCGCTCCCGCAGCTCGCCTCGCTCCGCAACGTGGTGTTCCCGGGACGCTCGGCCGCGATCGCGCTCGTGCTCCGGCCGCAGCAGCCGCCGACGATGCGGGTCGACACCGGCGCCGACCTCGCCACGCACCCGCTCATGCGCCTCACGTTCACGCAGCTCGCGATCGACTTCTACGCGTGGAGCGAGGAGCGCTACGTGCGCTTCATGACCGTGAACACCGACCTCGCGATTCCGATCAACCTCATGACCGACACGGGCGGCGCGCTGCGTCCGGTGCTCGGGATGGCGTCGACGACGAACACGACGGTTACCAACACCGGCCTGCTCAACGCGATGCCGGCGCAGCTCGCGGGCGTCCTCGGTCCGTTGCTCGGCACCGCGATCGGCATGTTCGCGGGGAACGTTCCTGCCATCAATCTTCCGAGCATCCCGCTCCCGGGTGCCGGTGGAACGAGCGCGGGCGCGGTGCAGATCCAGATCCCGGCGTCGGGCATCCAGGGCGTCGACGAGAACGGCTCGCGCTTCCTCGGGCTGTTCGCGAACCTTCATTACGTCCCCGCGGGGTCGTCGATGGAGACGATCTCGCTCGATACCAACGCGACGCTCGAGATGCTGCCGTTCGATCACAGCGTGTACGAGCTGCGACCGGGCTTCACCTCGGATCAGCTCCCGCACGTGCGACTGCATCTCTCGGTGCCGAACACGTTCAATCGCGACGTCGAGTACGCGTACCGCATCGACGACCTCACCTGGTCGCAGTGGACGCGTGAGTCGACCGTCGACGCCGTGAGCGATTCGTTCATCGCGCAGGGCGCGCACCATGTCGACGTGCGCGCGCGCGTGGTCGACTCGCCGAACACCGTCGACGCCGATCCGGTGCGACTGTTCTTCACGATCGACACGGTCGCCCCGACGGCGACGGTGGCGCGCGAAGGCAACCAGCTGGTGATCGACGCGCACGACGACGTGCTCGACGCCGATCGGCTCCAGTACAACGTCTCGTTCGAGGGGCGTGAGAGCAACGAGTGGATCAACACCACGCACGTGAACATCCCCGCGGGTGCCACGCGCTACGAGATCCGCGTGCGCGACGAGGGCGGCAACGAAGTTCACCTCGCGGGTGACATCGGTGTGCTCACGATTCGCGGCGGTGAGAGCACGGATGCAAGCAGCGGCTGCGGCTGCTCGACGCCGGGCGCGCATCGCGAGGGAACGACCGGGATGCTCGCGGCAGTCGCGGCGATCCTGTTCGCGGTCTCGCTGCTTCGTCGACGCAATCGCGAAGCGGGCGCCGGTGTGGAACTGGTTCGCGCCGGCACCTCACGAGGTGCCACCACAACGGATCCGCGTGCCACCACGGCTCGTTCCTCTCATCGGCGCATTCCGCGCGTGCTGCTCTGGGCGATGGTCCCGAGCTTCTTCATCGCGCTCGGCTGCGACTGCGGTGCACGCACGACGACGGATGCCGGCACGGACACAGGTCCGACCTGCACCGGCGGCGCGCGTCTGTGCGGCGGTCGCTGCGTGGCGATGACGGGCGACTGCTCGAGCGTGTGCGCGAGTTACCAGAGCGCGAGCGGGATGCCGATGTTCGACATGGCGTCGTGCTCCTGGCAGAGCAACACGACCACCTGCGGTTGCACCGACAACCCGGCGCTCAATCAGGGCATGGCGGGATCGCATCTCGACATGGCCGTCGCGACCGACAACACGGTGTGGATGTCGTCGTACTCCGCGGGTGATCCGCGCACGCAGACGCTCTACGGCGACCTCGTCGTGGGCACCTACGACCGCGCGATGTCGCGCGTGAACTGGACCCATGTCGACGGCGTTCCCTCGGGCACGCAGCCGACCGCGCCGCCGAGTGGCTGGCGTGGCGGCGTCTCGCAAGCGGGCGACGACGTCGGTCGTTGGAACTCGCTGCGACTCGACGCGATGGGCCATCCGCGCGTCGCGTACTGGGACACGACGCACGACCATCTCAAGTACGCCTACAACGACGGATCGATGTGGCACGTGAGCACGGTCGACGCGGCCGGGCACAACGGGCGCTACGCATCGCTGGTGCTGTTGGCGGGCGGGATCCCGGCGATCGCGTATCGCGCGACCGTGGCGGATCCGATGAACGCGGGGCACATCCTCGCGAAGGTTCGTTACGCGCGAGCGAGCAGCGCGACGCCGAATGCGGCGAGCGACTGGACGATCACGGACGTGACGAGTGCGGCGACCTCGTGTCGCGCGGCGGACTGCGCGATGGGCCAGGTCTGCTTGCAGGACACCGGCGTGTGCGCGGCGACGGGAACGGGCTGCTCGGCGGCGTGTTCGGCGACGCAGGCGTGCGTGATGGGATCGTGTCAGGCGATCTATCCCGCCAACTGGATCGAAGACCTTCCCCCCGGGACGGGCTTGTTCAACTCGCTGCGCACCGACGCGATGAACGTTCCGCAGTTGGTGTTCTACGACCGCGATCGCGGCAACCTCATGGGCGCGCGGCTCATGGGCTCGACGTGGAGCACGTTCATCATCGACGGCGAAACGCCGGCGGGTGCGGACATCGCGGATCGCGGTCTGTGGGCGACGCTCTCGGTCGCGGCGGACGGCACGTGGCACGTGGCGTACGTCGACGGGTACACCGAAGACCTGCTCTATGTGCGCGTGCAGGACGGCACCGTGATGGGCATGCCGGAGACCATCGACGACGGTGCGGGTGTGGCGATGACGCCGTTCGACGACGGAGACCACGTCATCGGCGACAGCGCGCAGATCGACGTCACGACGAGCGGCACGGTGCGGGTCGTCTACCAGGACTCGACGGCCGGCACGCTGCGCATCGCGACGCGCGGTGCGATGGGATGGACGACCGCGGTGCAGGACATGATGAACAGCACCGGCTACTGGTCGCGCATCACCAACGGACAGGTCGGGACGTTCTACCGCGACCTCTCGCGCTCGACGCCGACGTTCGGCGTGCGCGTCTTCGCAGCGCCGTAGCGCGCGTCTCGCTTCGCGAGGGCGCGGTGCCGTCCTCGCGGAGGGGTTCTTC
>CBIHQZ010000867.1:0-3665 GCA_966212315.1 uncultured Myxococcales bacterium | reverse complement strand
GATGCGTTTGCTGGAAATCGCTTCGTTCGGACGCTAGATGACGGCCACTTTTTCATGAACCGCCGCTTTCAAAGGCTCGCGCTCGCGACGACCGCGACCACGTATCTGTTGATCCTCGTGGGTGCACTCGTGCGTGCCTCGGGTGCTGGCATGGGCTGCCCGGACTGGCCGCGATGCTTCGAGCGATGGGTGCCGCCGACGCGGATCGAAGACGTGCCGACGCAGCTCGCGCCGTACTTCAATTTCCGTCTCGCGTGGACCGAGTATCTCAATCGCCTGCTCGGCGTGACGACGGGGTTCTTGATCTTCGCGACCGTGGTGGCCGCGTTCGTCTATCACCGTCGCAACGGCCGCGTGCTGTGGTCGTCGATCGGCGCGTTCATCGGCGTGGGACTGGCTGGATGGCTCGGGAAACGCGTGGTCGATCATCATCTCGATCCGGCGTTCGTCACGCTCCACATGTTCGTCGCGCTCGCGGTGGTGAGCTTGTTGATCTACGCGACCGTCTACGCCTACGCGCCCATCCAGGGTGTGCGCGGCGACGACGAGCCACCGAGTGAAGCGCGGCGGCAACTCACGCTGCTGTCCCTCGCGACGACGGGGCTGCTGATGGTGCAGATCGCGGTCGGCACACGGATTCGCGCGTCGCTCGAGATCGTCGCGAGCACGCACCCCGAACTCGCGCGCGGCGAATGGATCGGACGCATCGGCGCGATCGACCCGGTGCATCGCACGCTCGCGCTCGCTGTGGGCGCAGCCGTGTTCGGCGTGGGGTGGTACGTACGTCGTCGCGTCGATCCGCAACCGACGCTGCGCGCGATCTCGATGGCGCTGATGCTCGGCGTGATCGCGCAGATCACGGTCGGCGTGGGTCTCGCGTACGGCGCCCTGCCGCCGACGCTGCAGGTGCTCCACGTGACGATCGGAAGCCTGATGCTCGGCGGGCTCATCGCGCTGGCGCTGCTGTCGTTGCGTTTGCGCGACGAGGGGCACAGCGCAGTCGGCGATAGCGTGGCTGCCACGGCGTGAGGCTCCTTCGGTGGTGCGCAAAGCCCGGACGCGCATCGCAGTGTTGACCACGCGAGGTGGGGTGGATATACCTCCACCCCTTCGATCTGGTTCGATCTGGTCGGTGCGGTAGCCAAGTGGTCAGGCAGTGGTTTGCAAAACCACCATACGTGGGTTCGAATCCCATCCGCACCTCTGACGATTCCCTCTGAGTCCGCCTGATTCGGCGCGTCGAGGGTGAGCGGTGCGATCGCGATCGCGGTGATGCCGGCGTTTCGCGAGGCGCTATGCAGCGATGCGCGCGCTCTCTCAGCGTCGGCGGCGAATGCGACCGTCACCGATCGGGATCGGCGGATCGGGCGCGTGCAGCATCGACCCGCGCGTGACGGCCTGCCATTCGAACACGTCCCAGCGCAGCAGCGGTTCGCAACAGCCCACCGCCCACACTGCACCGGCACCGTCGCCCCACACGCCTGCGTACCAGCCCGTCGCGCCATTCGTACGCGGGCCCCACGCGTTGCCGTCCCAGTGAAGAACGGGGCGGCGCGCGCGCGTTTCGTTGCGGCCGAAGTTCGCGCCGACAGCCCACACGTCGTTCGGTCCGCTGCCCCACACGGCCAGCAATGGCTCACGCGTCGTGGTGACCACGTGCTCGAGTGATGTTCCGTTCCAGTGCAGCGCGACCGCATCGGCGATAGGACCGTCCGTCGCTTCGTCCGGATCACCGACGATCCATCCGTCGGCGCCGGTGGCGAACCACATCGCGTGCAGCGTCGCGCGAGTGTTGGTCTCGATACGCGCGAACGTCGTTCCGTCCCAGCGTGTGACGCGTCCCGCGTTGCCGGCGAACCAGACGTCGCGCGGTCCGAGTCCCGACACCGAATGCCAGTCGCCGGTGTCGCTCGCGTCGATGCGCTCGAACTGCGCTGCGCCCGACGCGTGACGCAGAATCACGCCGCCCTCGCCGACGATCCATAGCGCTCCGTCGCCCGCGGACCACAGCGCGCGAAGCGATTGCGTGACGCCGCTCGGAAACATCGACCAGTGTGTTCCGTCGAAGTGAACGATCGTGCCGTTCGCGCCCGCCGCCCACACATCGTTGCGTGCTGCTGCCCACACACCGCGCAGATGCGCCGGGGCGCGGTAGGTCGCGAGCCGCCATTCGTGCCCGTCCCAGTGCGTGATGACGCCGTTTTCACCGACGGCCCACGCGTCACCCGGACCCGTTCCGTGAATTGCGTGAAGCACCAGGCGCACCGGCGGATAGAAGCCTGCGTCGGGGTTCGCATCGCGTGCAGTGCGCGACGAGCACGCGGCGAGTGCTAACGCGACGAGCGATGCAGGGACGAACCGGCGCGACACGCGCGAGCGTTACCGCGGCGTTCGCCACGACGCAACGGAGTGCTGCGAGGTCGCGACGGACACGCGTTGCGCTACCCTCCGCGCGATGAAGGCATTGCGCTATCACGCGGTCGGTTCGCTCGACGCGCTTCGTTTCGACGACGTCGCGGTTCCGACACCCGATGCAGGCGAGACGCTGGTGAAGGTCGAGGCTGCGGCGGTGAACCCGATCGACGCCAAGATCGTCACGGCCGGAATGGGCGGGCAGACGATGCCGCGCACATTGGGTGTCGACTTCGCCGGGACGGTCGTCGGTGGCGATCGATTCGCGCCCGGAACGCGAGTGTTCGGCTCGGGGCAGGGATTCGGGGTCGGGCGCGATGGTGCGTTCGCGGAGTTCGTCGCAACCGATGCCGACGGCGTCGTCGCGATGGACGATGCGCTCTCGTTCGAAGCGGCCGCCGCGCTCGGGGTGGTCTTTCTCACCGGCTATCAATGCATCGTCGACGCGGGCACTGTTCGGCAGGGCGAGACGGTGGTCGTGCACGGAGCGGGCGGCGCGCTGGGGCAAGCGTGCATTCAACTCGCCGCGCACGTCGCGGGCGCGCGAACGATCGCGGTGGTGTCGAGCGATGACGGTGCCGCGCAGGCCCTCGCGCTCGGCGCGTCGGATACGGTCGATCGCAAACGCGAAGACGTCTCGGAAGCAGTGCTGCGACTGACAGGACGACGCGGGGCGGATGTCATCGTCGACGTCGTAGGAGGCGCAGTCTTCGAAGCCAGTGTCGTGCTTCTCGCGCCGCATGGACGACTCGTGTCGGTGGGACTGAGCGCCGGTTCGTCGCGGCGGGTGCAGTTCGATCTGGTCGAGTTCTATCGCGCGAATCGCAAGATCATCGGGGTCACGAGCGCGACGCTTCCGCCCATCGAACGCGCGCGCCGGCTCACGCGGATCGCGGCGTGGATTCGCGACGGCAAGATCGCACCGCCCGCGTACGAAGTGTTTCCGTTCGATCAGGCGCGCGACGCGCTGGCGCGCACGATGGCCGCGGAAGGAGCGCACGGAAAGTTCGTGCTGCGGATGGGATGACCGCTTCGCGCGCGTCCATTCGAGGGGCAGTGCTGGGGGCGGGCGGCGGGCTTTGCGCGGCACTCGCGGATGTCGCGAGCACGATCCTCTGGCTGCACGATCCGATCGAGCGCGTTCGTCTGGTGGTGGCGCTGGTGCTCGCGGGCATCGCGGCCGGAGCGTGGGCAGGCGCGGCAATAGCGGCGGTGGTCTCGTGGCGACGCGATCCAGCCGCGACATGGCGCAG
>CBIHQZ010000866.1:0-3667 GCA_966212315.1 uncultured Myxococcales bacterium | reverse complement strand
GATCGCGCCCGGTCGCGACGCGGTCGTTCCACGTGTCGCGTCCGTTCTGCGTCGGCACTTCGGTCATCGTGATGCAGTTGTCCACCGGGCACACCAGCGCGCACAGGTTGCAACCGATGCACTCGGCTTCGTCCACCACCGGCACGCGCGACGCGTTCTGACCGACGACGTGGAACACCGACGGGCTCGGCTCGAGACGCGGCTTCTTCCCGTGATCGGGCTCGCCGTGCCAGCCGTTGCAGGGCCCGGCGTGCGTGTGGATGCACTGATGCGCGCCGTCGAGACACGCCGTGTAACAGAGCTGGCAACCGATGCACTTCTGCGCGTCGATCTTCGCCACGATCTTGTAGTTCAGATCGAGATCGCCCCACTCGGTGTAGCCCGGGATCGCGCGTCCGATCAGCTCGTTCACGCTCTTCATGCCCTGCTCGTCGAGGTAGTTCGACAAGCCGTCGATCATGTCTTCGACGATGCGATAGCCGTAGTGCATCACCGCGGTGCACACCTGCACGCTCGTCGAGCCGAGCGCGATGAACTCCGCCGCGTCGCGCCAGTTCGAGATGCCGCCGATGCCCGAGATCGGGATCTTCACGCGCGGATCGCGTGCGAGCGCGCCGACCATGTGCAACGCGATCGGCTTCACCGCGGGACCGCAGTAGCCCCCGTTGGTGCTCTGATTGCCGACGCGCGGCAGCGGCACGAGGCGATCGAGATCGACGCCGATGATGGACTTGATCGTGTTGATCAACGAGAGGCCGTCTGCGCCACCGTCGACCGCGGCGATGCCGGGCTCGAGGATGTCACCGACGTTGGGGGTGAGCTTCACGAGCACGGGCGTCTTCGCGTACGCCTTCACCCACGACGTGATCTCTTTCAGAACGTTCGGTTCCTGACCGACCGAGCTGCCCATGCCGCGTTCGCACATGCCGTGCGGGCAGCCGAAGTTCAGTTCGAGACCATCCGCGCCGGCGTCTTCCGAGCGCTTGATGATCTCTTTCCACTGCTCTTTCGTCTCCACCATCAGCGACGCGATGACCGCGTGCTTCGGGTAGCGCTTCTTGACCTCGTAGATCTCCTTGAAGTTCGTATCGAGCGGTCGGTCGGTGATGAGTTCGATGTTGTTGAACCCCGCGACGCGCTGCCCGTTGTAATCGAGCCCGCCGAAGCGGGACGACACGTTGACGATCGGGTTGCCGAGCGTCTTCCACACCGCGCCGCCCCAGCCGGCGTCGAATGCGCGCATCACCTGTTCGCCGCCGTTCGCGGGCGGAGCAGAAGCGAGCCAGAACGGATTGGGACTCTTGATCCCACACATGTTGATCGAAAGGTCGGCCATGGTTCCTCGTCGCTCCTCTAGAAGCCCCAGCCGCGCAACATTGCGCGAGCTGCATCGCGACCATCGGCCGCTGCATTCACAACTTCAGCCCCGCCGTTGATGCAATCGCCGCCGGCGTACACCTTCGCGTTGGCGGTCACGCGAGTCTTCTCGTCGACCTTCACGCGGCCCGATTCGTCGAGCGCCACGCCCGGGAATTCGGCGACGAGTTCTTTCAGCTTCGCCTGCCCGATCGCGAGCACGATGAGATCGCACGGAAGATCACGCACGTCCGTGCCGTCACGGTTGTCGCTCACGCGCAGCGCCGTGACCTTGCCGTCCACGCGAATCACTTCGAGCGGTTTCGCGTGTTCGACCAGTCGCACGCTCTCTTTGCGACCCGATTCCATCTCGTGCTTGTACCCGGACATGTCCGCGGCGCCGCGACGGTAGACCATCGAAACATCGCTCACGCCGAGCTGCGCGAGTTCGCGCGCCACGTCGATGGCCGTGTTTCCGCCGCCGACGACGATCGCGCGACGCACGCCGTCGAGGGAGAACTTCGGGTCGTTCTTCATGCGCTCGATCCAGATCGTCGCGCCTTCGACACCGACGCCGTTCGCACCGGGGATGTTCAGCAGCGTGTCGCCGCCGAGTCCGATGCCGATGAAGACTGCGTCGTATTCCTTCAGCAGATCGGCGCCCTTCACGTCTTTACCGACGGTCACGCCGGTCTTCAGTTGCGCGCCGTGCGAGAGGAGCCACGCGACTTCGTCGAGCGATTCATCCGCGTGCAGCTTGTACGGCGCGACACCGGTCGTGTTCAGCCCGCCCGGCAGTGCGTTGCGTTCGTAGATCACCGCGTCGACGCCTTCGAGCGCGAGGTGGGTGGCGCACGCGAGCGACGCAGGTCCGCCACCGATCAGCGCGACGCGCTTGCCGTTCTTCGCCTTCGCGGTGAAGAGCTTCTTGCCTGTGCGCGTCTCGCTCGCGATCGCCGTCTCGGTCGCGTAGCGCTGCAGCTTGCCGATCTGGATCGGCGGGCGGTGCCAGTCGTTGTAGACGCACTTGCCGACGCACAGCACCTCGACCGGACACACGCGCGAGCACGAGCTGCCGAGAAGGTTCTGCTCGAAGATCGTCTTCGCGCTCCCCGTCACGTTGCCGGTCGCGATCTTCTTGATGAAGGTCGGGATGTCGATCTCGGTGGGGCACGCCTTGATGCAAGGCGCGTCGTAGCAATAGAGACATCGCGTCGCCTCGGCGATGGCCTCCGCGGTGCTGTATGCAGGCTTGCCGTCGGGTAGTCGCGACTCGGCGCGGTCCTTCGAGAGACGGTCTTTGAATGCCACGTCCATGCTGGGTCGATCTCCGGGCAAACGAGGTTCTGCGATTGTTCGGGTGATTGAAGTGCGCGACTGCGACTACATGAGATTGAACGTAGAGCGTTTGACGAATTTGCCACGCCCCGCCTTGCCGAGGAACTTGCCGTTCTCGACGACGAGTTCGCCGCGCGAGAACACGTGGGTGGCGGCGCCGCGGACGACCTGGCCCTCGTAGGGCGAATAGTCGACGCGCATGTGGAGGGTTTTCTCCGAAAGAACGTGCTCTTTCTCGCCATCCCACACGACGAGGTCGGCGTCCGCGCCGGGGGCGATGGTCCCCTTGTGCGGATAGAGTCCGAAGATCTTCGCGGGCGACGTGCTGGTGATCTCGACGAAGCGGTTCATCGAGATCTTGCCGGTGCGCACGCCGCCGTTCCAGAGCAGATACATTCGCGTTTCGACGCCCGGCATGCCGTTCGGGATCTTCGCGAACGAGTCCTTGCCGAGTTCTTTCTGGCCCTTCATGCAGAAGGGACAGTGGTCGGTCGACACGACCTGCAGATCGTTGGTGCGCAGGCCGCGCCAGATGTCCGCCTGGTATTCCTTGGGACGCAGCGGCGGAGTGCACACGAACTTCGCGCCTTCCAAACCCGGTCGATCGAGGTCGTCGAACGAGTTGAAGAGGTACTGCGGACAGGTCTCGGCGAACACCGGCAAGCCTGCGTCACGCGCCTGCACCACCTGATCGAGCGCGCGCGGCGCCGAGAGGTGAACGATGTACACCGGCGTGCCTGCCATCTCGGCGAGTCGGATCGCGCGGTGCGTGCCCTCGGCTTCGGCGATCTGCGGTCGCGTGATCGAGTGGTACTTCGGAGCGGTCTCACCGCGCGCGAGGGCCTGCTCGATCAACACGTCGATCGCGATGCCGTTCTCCGCGTGCATGCAGATGAGCCCGCCGATCTCTTTCGCGCGCTGCATCGCGCGGAAGATCTGCCCGTCGTCGACGTACAGCACGCCCGGGTACGCC
>CBIHQZ010000865.1:0-3669 GCA_966212315.1 uncultured Myxococcales bacterium | reverse complement strand
GCCGCCTGCACCTTCTCGAGCGTCAGCACGTAGCGACTCGCGCCGGTCGAACAGAGCACCACGTCGACGTGCTGCAACAAGAGCGGCAGGTTCTCGAGCGGATGCGCATCGGCCGCGCGCGTCTTCGCGAGTTCCACCGCGCGCTCGTAGTTGCGATTCGCGATCGAGAGCTTCGCGCCCTTCTGACCGAGCGAACGCGCCGCACCCATCGCCATCTTGCCGGCGCCGACGAGCAGCATGCGCCGCCCTTTCAAGTCGCCGAAGATCTGCGTCGCGAGATCCACCGCGATGCTCGCGACACTCACCGCGCCGGTCGCGATCCCCGTCTCGCTGCGCACTCGCTTCGCCGCTGCGAGCGCCTTGTCGAGCGTGCGCGAGAGCGCCGGACCGACCGTTCCCGCCGTGCGTGCGGCCGCGAACGCTTCTTTCACCTGACCGAGAATCTGCGGCTCACCGACCACCATCGAGTCGAGGCTCGCCGCGACGCGGAACAAGTGCCGCACCGCCGCTTCGTTGCGATGCTCGTAGAGACACTCGGAGACACCCGCACCCGGTGCGCGCGACGCGAAGAACTCGCGCACCGATTGCGCCGCATCCGCCGACCGGTCGGTGGCGATGTACGCCTCGACGCGGTTGCACGTCGCGACCAGCATCGCCTCGTTCACGTGCGGAAGCGCGCGCAGGCTCGCTGCTGCTTCGTGCAGGTCACCGGGCGAAACCGCGAGCCGTTCCCGCAATTCGACGGGGGCGGTTCGGTGATTCATCCCGACGACGACGAGCGAGCCTTTCAAGCGGCGCCTCCACGCAGTGAATAGAAGAGAAGCACGAGGACCGCGCTCGCATATCCGAGAATCATGCCAATGGCCGCGCGCCTACCGCGCCAGCCTGCGACGCCCCGCAAGAAAAGCACGCCTGCGAAAAGGGTCCAGGCAATCATCGCGAAGTACTGCTGCCAGGGCATCCCGGTCACGGTGTGCCGCGCGCGCGCCACCAGGACATGGCCGGTGATGACGCCGATCGTGAGGGCCGGCATCCCGAGCACGGTGAAACGGAAGGCCAGCGTGTCGAGCACGTCGAGCGGCGGGAGTCGGTGGAACAGTGTGCCGAGCTTGCGGGCTTTCACCTGCCGCTCCTGGATGAGGTAGGCGACGGCCATCGCGGCGGCGACGGTGAACGCGGTCATTCCGAGAACGTTCGACAGGATGTGCGCGCCGATCCACGGGCCGTACGTGGGCAGATCACGTTCGGGCGCGCGCGAGCCGAGGACCATGATCAGCGCGACCGGCGCAACGAATGCGCCGACAACCTCGGTGCTCGGTTTCACGCGACGCATCACGAGGAACACCGACACCGCGAGGATCGCGATGGTGGACAGCACGGGTCCGATGCCGGCGAGCGGGCTCTGATGGGCAGCGGACCATCGCAACGCGTCGTGCACGATGTGGAGAACGGCCGCGACCAGCAGAACGTGCGCGCCGATGTGCGTGCGACGTTCCTTGCCGACGAGGTCGATCACCAACAGCGCCGTGGCGACCGCGTACGCCGCGACGGTGATGGCGTAGATCGCGTCGATCACGCGCGGATCACTTCACGTTGTTCAGGAAGAACGCCTGCAACGAGGCGATGGTCGCAGCGCGCGGACGAGCCTTCGCAACGGCCGCCGCGGCCTCTTGCACGACGGGCGTCCCGATGAAGCCTTCGACCACGCTGTACGCGTTGTCGCCGAGAATCACGGAGTCGCGCATGTGCTCGGCCTTGAGCGATTCGAGTTGCTCGACGTCCTTCACCTTGCCGACCAGCTTCTGGCCGTCGTCCTGGCCCGTGAGTTCTGCGGTGAACTGCACGCCGGTGATCAGTCGGAATTTCTGCCCGGTCGACGTGTCGGTGAGTTCCTCGCCGTCGATCTTGGCGCGGCCCTCGCTGATCCAGCGTTCGAGCGCTTCCTGCGAGAGAAATAGTCGGCAAACGGCCATGGCCCGCGGAGTGTAGCGCCACGGATGACGGATCGACAGGGGTTTGACCGCGCAGGGCCGACCGGCGCCCTCGACTTCGTTGCGATGCGATACTAAGATAGATTCACAACGCAACGAAGTATGGAGGCAGGTCATGGAGTGCATCGAACCATTGGCGAGAGTCACGGCGAGAGAGACGGCTCCGTTCGTTCGGCTGGTTCATGGATTCGTCGCACCCGCGCAGTGCGACGCGATTCGCGATCGCATCATCGCGATGCAGCCGGAGGCCGCGCCCGTGACGACGAGTTCGGGTCCGGTGGTGCGCCCCGAGATTCGCAACAACGAGCGCGTCATGTTCGACGACGAAGCGCTCGCGACGGCGTTGTTCGAGCGCGCGATCCCGCTGCTGCCGCGCACGTTGCGAGGTCATCGCGAGCCGCGTTCGACGCTCGATGCCGGCGATTTCTGGTCAGCGTGCGGGCTGAACGAACGCTTCCGCGGCTATCGCTATCGCCCCGGTCAGCGTTTCGCGCCGCACTACGACGGTTTCTTCCGACGCAGTGCGGATGAAGTCAGCGCGCTCACGTTCATCGTGTACCTCGACGAAGGCTGCACCGGCGGCGAGACGATCCTCGATGCGTTCGGCGTGGTGGTGAAGCCTCGGCGCGGATCGCTCTTCGTGTTCGATCATCGGATTCTTCATCAGGGCGCCGAAGTGCGGGCCGGGACGAAGCACGTGCTGCGCTCGGACGTGATGTATCGGCGGGCTACCGCGGAGAGCGCATGACAGCATACTGTCACACATGAACTCGCGACGAGAGGCCTACGCGCGATGCGATCGCGAACGCACCGGCGCCGGCTCGCGCATCCACCAAGCGATGCGAACACCCACCGCGAGCGCGAGCACCCCGACGAGCGCGATCAACAAGCCCCACGCGAGATACGGCCCGCCGAGCGCGTTGGCGACGCGCGCGATGTCCGAAGGCCTCTGTTCGCCGCCCACGTCGGCACTCGCGACGAAGAGGTAGTCAGCGCGCGAGATCGTATCGAGCGCGAGTGTGAGTGCGAGGAACTGCGCGCCGACGAGACGCACACGCGGCGAGCCGCGCCACGCCACGAACTCCGTGAGCGCCGCGACCGCAGCCACTGCAACGACGCCGGTGACGGTTCGCACCCAGATCGCGATGGACACGAGCATCGCCGCGGCGAGCGCCAGGAGAACGATCCGAGCCCGGCGAGGACCACGCGCGAGTGCGAACATCGCCGCGCCGACCAGCGGCGGCGCGAGCAAACCACCCGCACAGACGACCGCGTCGGGCCATCCGGGACGATCCGTCGTGTGCGCGAGTCCCGAGGCGTCCGCGAAGATCTGCAAGCGATCGAAGCCGCCACCGACGAGGAGCGCGCTGATGCCGTGCCCCATCTCGTGCACCCACGTCGCGGCGAGCGTGAACGGATAGAGCAACGTGCGACCGAACGGGACGATGAACTTGATCACCGCGATCGCGAGCGCCGCGAGGATCAGCGCGCCGCGCGAGGTCGGTGCGGTGTCGGCAGGTTCGGACGGCACGTGCGAACGGTAGCATTTCGGAGACCCCTCCCCCGCTGCCGCGCGCCCCTCCCCGAACGACACTCCGCAATGGTGATGCGGGAGTGTCGTCCGAAGAGGGGCTCAGGTCGTCGGCAGCATGAATGGTTTCTGAAGCGCGGGTGTCTC
>CBIHQZ010000864.1:0-3674 GCA_966212315.1 uncultured Myxococcales bacterium | reverse complement strand
GCGTCGCTGCGAGCGTCGCGAAGGCGATGCTTCGGAATCGTTGCCCGCAGCTTCAGCTGCCGGGAGCCCGGCGGGTGAACCGGAAGCGTCGCTGCGAGCGTCGCGAAGGCGATGCTTCGGAATCGTTGCCCGCAGCTTCAGCTGCCGGGAGCCCGGCGGGTGAACCGGAAGCGTCGCTGCGAGCGTCGCGAAGGCGATGCTTCGGAATCGTTGCCCGCAGCTTCACCTGCCGGGAGCCCGGCGGGTGAACCGGGTGAACCCGCGGCAACGACTCCGAAGAGCCCGGCGGGTGAACCCGCGGCAACGACTCCGAAGCCCGCCTGCGCGGGCTCGCGATGGCGGCGATGTTCGCGCCAGGCTCGAGCCCGGCGAGATGTCATCGCGCCAATGCGAGCATCGCGAAGGCGATGCTTCGGAATCGTTGCCCGCAGCTTCAGCTGCCGGGAGTCACTGCGGGAAAGAGCACGGACACAGGCACAGGCACGGGCAAGCGTTACCGGAAACTTGGTCCTCCGCGCATCTCGGGTGCACACCGAACCCCATGCGCTCGCGCACTCCGCTCTGGCTCGCCGCCACGTCACTCGTTCTCGATTTGCTTCTCTCGACTCACCTCGCCCACGCCGATGCGCTCGACGACGCGATCGCCGCGCACTGCACGCGCGATCCGCGCCTCGGTGAAACCGCCGCGCTGCTGCTGCGCGAACACGATCCGATCGATCGCGAGGCGCTCCGCAACGACGCCGAACGTCACGGCGTGATGGCACCGAGCGTGCGCGGATGGGTCGCGCGCGGTGGGATCGACGCCATCGCAACGGCCGCGTCCGAATGGCTTGCGCATCAGTCGTCGAGCGCGGCGTGGTCACGCTGTGCGGTCGCGCGTGGAGACGACACGATCGCGGTCGCGATGGTTCCGCGCGTTGCGACGATCGCGGGGAACGTGACGAGCGCGGCGGTCGACGAGCATCGCGCATTCGGCATCACCCTCCCCGCCGGCGCGCGCGCGGCGACGTGCGTGCTGCAAGCGCCTGACGGCACCGTCTCGCGCTGCCGGTTCGACGACGTGACCTTTCCGACGCCGGGTCCCTATACGTTCCAGGCGATCGCCGAGACCGCGCGCGGTCCCCTTCCCTTCGCAACCTGGCACGTGCACGCGACCGCGAGCGCCGGCGATGGCGCGACGACACTCGCGAGCGCGACCGACTCGATCAACGCCGCGGCGCGTCCGAACAACGCGTACCAGGTCCTCGCCGCCATCAATCACGCTCGCGCGCGTACGGGACGCGAGGCGCTGCGATCCGACCCGATGCTCGCGGAACTCGCCCACGCCCGCGCGACGATGCTGGCGGCCCACGGCGCGGTCGCCCACGCACTGCGACCCGACGATTCACCGGTGGTGCGCCTCGGCGCGGCCGGGATCACCGCCGACCGCGTGGCGGAGAACGTGGCGCGCGCGCACACCGTCGGCGAAGCGAGTGAACGCCTCGATGCGAGTCCGTCGCACCGCGCCAATCGCATCGACGAAAGCGTGGATGCAGTCGGGATCGGCGTCGCGACCGTCGGCGACGACGTGTATCTGGTCGAACTGTTCGCGGCGCATCCGCGAATCGCAGACGCACGAATGCCCGGCAACGAGTGAATCGTTACCGAGCATCGGGGCGAACGAAACGGTTGTGACGAACGCTCAGCGCGCGGCGGCCGAGCCCGCGGCCTTGTTCACCGCAACGGTGAGGCGCGAGATCGAACGCGAGGCGGACGAGCGGTGGAGCACGCCCTTCGTGACGGCCGCGTCGAGGGCCGGAATGGCTTCCTTGAGCGCGGTGGTCGCGGCAGCGTGATCGCCATTGGCGACGGCTTCGCGAACCTTCTTCACGAGTGTGCGGTACTGGGTCTTGACGCTGCGATTGCGGTCGGTGCGCGTGATGCGCTGGCGGTTGCGCTTTTCTGCCGACGGATGTGTTGCCACGTAGGGACTCCTCGAAATGGGGGCGGAAGCTAACTGGGTGGGTGTGCGCGGTCAAGAGTGTGTCGCGGGGAATGCGAGCTCGACGGGGGGCGGATTCGCGCTCAGCCCGCCGACTTCGCGATCCGCGCGCGCACCCGCTCGCGCACATCCGGCGGGAGCGAGTCCACGAAGTCGCGCGGCAGCTTGCGCAGCACCGCATCGGGAAGCGTCAGAACCGCTTCGCCCGGCGCGAGCCCGGCCACCCGCTGCTCGGGCGCGAGTCCGGGCGTTAGCGTCGAGACGAACGTGCGACGATCTCCTCGAACCCAGTGCCGCTCGCCCCCCGATCCGGGGGACGAGCTGGCGCGGCCACGCGACTGAGTGGGGGGGGTGAACGGAATTCCGACGCCCCCTACGCCGTCTGCGCGTTCGGCGGGGCGCTCCCCAGCCCGAGGCGCCCTTCGCGATCGCGGTACGTCGCTTCGGCCACCGGGTCGCCCGCATCGTGCGCGTGCATCGCGGCGCGCTGCCAGGCGCTCGCTGCCGCGCGGCGGTCACCGAGTTGCTCGGCGCGTTCGGCCCCTTCGGCGTCGCAGCGCGCACGCTCGAGGGCGATGCCGAGGCGGTCGGCGATCTCGCGCGCTTCGAGCAGCGGTTCGCCGGCAGACAGCTCATCGCCCGCGAGACGCAAGGCACGCGCGAGTCGCAGCAGCACGTCGATGCGCATGCGATCGAGCGCTTGGGTCTCGGTACCCGACTGCGTCGGTGGCCGGCCGCTTCCGATGGCGGCATTGCGAACGACGGCGACCATCGTCTCGTCCGCCGCGCGTAGCTGCGCAACCGCCTCGGTGTGCTGACCGAGTGATGCCGTGAGTTCCGCCTGCGCTACCAGCAATTCGACCGTGGCCGCGGACGCACCGAGGCGCCGCGCGGACTTCACCGCTTCGTCCATCGCCTTGATCGAATCGTGACTGCGCCCGCGCGCATAGAGCGCTCGCGCGAGCGCCCCCTGAAAACACCCCCAAAACAAACAACACCCACACACAAAAAACAAAAAAAACAACAAACACCAAAAAAAAAAAAACAACCTAAAAATAAAGCAATAACGCGGTTCAAGAGAATCAACATCAAATACCAGATAAACAATATTGGATTTTATCTCAACACAATCAAGATAATCATTAGCGATTATAATCTCGCCCGATTGAGTCGATTCTTCGACGGGTCCGCCGCCGATCATCATCGGTTCAAGAGCGGAAACATCTCTTTCTTTGCCGTTATACCAAAGATAAATGGGTTTGCGCGAGCTTTGTTCTTTGTTATAAAGCGAAACGAACAAAGAAGAACACGGCACGGAAAGCCGCGCGAAATCGAGAACTGCTCCGAATATCGCCGACAGATCGCGCGCGGTTCCGACGGTTTGAGCCAACGTGCTGAGTCTTTGCAGCAGACGATCATATTCTCGAATGGCACGTTTATTGGCTTCAGCCAGCGCTTCTTCCGCTTCTTTTCGCTGACTGACGTCTCTGGTTACGGCTAAAATAGACAATATTTCGCCGGACGAACTTCGAAGCGGAACGGAATGAGTTTCGAGCCAGCGCCGCGTGCCTTTTAAACTGACGATCTCGAACTCTAAAGTTCCCGATTTCCCTTTCAAATTCTTATTAATCAGCTCCGAAAAAACGTCGTGAAATTCAGGCGCGATGAGACTCAAAATATCTTTACCCAATAC
>CBIHQZ010000863.1:0-3676 GCA_966212315.1 uncultured Myxococcales bacterium | reverse complement strand
GCGCCGCGTCTCGGGCCATCGGGACTTCGTACCATGGTTCGGATGGGCATCTCCCTTTCGTGGTGAGCAAGGCGCCGCTCACTGCGGCTTGCGATGTAGCGACGACTCGATGCCGCGCTGCATGGTTCGACACCGCGCCGTTGTGCGGCCGGGAAACACGCTCCTAGAACGACCGCGCACGCTCGAGCGCGCGTTCGAGCGCGGCGCGCGGATACTCCGTGGCGAGTCCCTTCCGCACGGTCTTCATGAACGTCGTCATCGACCACGCCAGCGCGCCGTACCGTTCGAGCAGGCCGGCGAAGGCTGGCGGAACACCATGGCGCGCGGCCTCGGCAGCGACATCGCGCGCGGCGAATATCCTGGCCGCCAGGTCGCCGCTTCCGTTCGGCAGTCGATGGATGACACGGCCTAGCCCGCGCGCAAACAGGGCGTAGTCGTACGTCGACTCGTGCTCTTTCAGGAACGCGCGCTCGTCTTCCTCGAGGTCGAACCGATCGCCGAGCGCGAGTCCCATGTCCGCGAAATAGAGTTGATGACCATCGGTCAGAACATTCTCCCAATGCGCATCGAAGTGGATCAGGCCGCGGGTCCGCATGAGGTCGAACGCCGGCAGCGCATCGCGGAAGAGCATCGCCGCCGTCTGCTCGTCGTCCACGCCTGCATCGACGCGACGAGCCAACACGTGAGGGATGAACTCGAAGAACATCGCCAGCTCATGGGAAGCCGTGCCCGAGGCGGCTGCGCGCTCGCGAACACGCACGTTCCCTCCCCATTCCGCGGCAAACGCATCCAGCGCGGTCGCGTCGATCGGGCCGGTGGCGATGTCGAGCGGCAGAATTCGATGGTGATGCAGCAGCGGGAAGCTCGGGCAGTCACCCGCGAGCACCCACTCGGTCGTCATCTGGTTTGCGAGCAGCTCGCGCCAGGCGCCGAAACCACGAGAGTTCATTCCGTAGTGAAAGTTCATCGGCAGCTGGAAATAGTTCGCAGTCGACATGGCGTGGTCGAGTTCGAGCTGCGAGAGCGCGACGCGTTTGACGAACACCCGTCTTCCGTCGATCGCCGTGACCGACATTCGAGCGCCAGTCGACGTGGGCATCGACGCCGCGCGCAGACGATCGCGTAGCAGCGCATCGCTCATCCGACTCAACGTCGAGCGCAGGACGTGATGCGCCTCGAGTCGCGAGGACGGGTCGGACTTCGTCATCGACGCCGCGTAACGGCGACGGAATGCGCGCGCGATTCGATCATCATGCACCGTCAGCAGCCGATTCGATCTCGCATCGCCGTGCACGGTATTCCCGGCGGGTGAACCCGCGGGCAACGACTCCTAAGCTTCGCCTGCGCGAAGCTCGCGGTGACTGCGAGTTGCCTTCGACCTCTCCGGAACAGACCACCCGTGTGTTCGATGCGACATCGCGAGCCTCACGAAGGTGAGGTTGCGGACGTGTTGCCATGGCTTCAGCCACCGGGCCCCCACGCGCGGCAGCGGCGGCAGCGGGGGTGAGGTCACCCGCGCACGCGCTCGCGCCTCGCATTACTCGCCTGCGTCCATCGCGAACTGCGGGCGCGCCCTCACCACCGCCATCGCGTTCGCGCGAGCCGTGGCGTCGTTCGGGACGTCGTTCGGAAAGGGAACCGACGACCGCGCGAGTCGCTCCAGATAACTTGCGCCGAGTGGCTTCTCCAGATCGGCGACGCGCGACGCCGCCACCGTGGTCTCGTCGCGGGCACCGGTTCTCGCACCGACGCCGACCGCGAAACCGCCCAGCAGGAAGCCGGATCGCGTCGACGTCGATGCGCTGTACGTGTGCACCGTCGCGCGATCGCCGCATACGCGCCGCAGCAACTTGAACGTCGAGACCGTCCAGAGCGCCGGCGCCGTCTTCGGCGAGTACACATCCCAGAACACGATGTCCGCGAGTCCATCGGGCAGCTCGGCGAAGACCTGCAGCAGATCTCCCAGGCAGAGCCGCCACGTGGTGCGCGCAGTTTCGTGACGGCCACTCGCCAGGATGGCACTCGCCGCCGCGCGTACGTTCGCGCCGGTCGTCGTGAGTCCGAGCCCGTCGGCATTCTCGGGCTCCAATGCGATTTTCAGCGCATCGAGGTTGTGATCGAAGCTCACGATCTCGAGACGACGTGCCGAGCGTGGCAGCGCTTCGGAGACCTGCCATGCGGTCGCTGCGTTCGTCGCCGCACCGAGTCCCACGTCGAAGAGCACCAGCGGCGGACCCGGCTCTTGCAGTCTCGCGGCGAGGCGCGATGGCGTCACGTACACCGACTCGGCTTCGACGAGCGGCCCGGCCCCTGGATGCATCACCTCGCCGCACGCGCGCTCGCGAACG
The DNA here is from genome assembly GCA_966212315.1 of uncultured Myxococcales bacterium. Classification (GTDB taxonomy): domain Bacteria; phylum Myxococcota_A; class Polyangia; order Polyangiales; genus CBIHQZ01. The sequence continues at coordinate 1,328 of CBIHQZ010000863.1, read as the reverse complement.
GCGCGGAGACCGTTCGGGAGCGTGACCATCTCGCAGCTCAGCTGATCGTCCGTTGGATTCCCGGCGGGTGAACCCGCCGCAACGGCTCCGAGGCTTCGCCTGCGCGAAGCTCGCGGTGACTGCGAGTTGCCTTCGATCTCATCGGAAGAGACCACCGGTTCCTTCGATTCGACATCGCGAGTCTCATGAAGGTGAGGCTTTGGAGGCGTTGCCGCGGCTTCCGCCGCTTCAGCCGCCGGGCCCATGCTGTCGCGGCCACGCTCACTCACGACGCAACCGCCTCACCGAAGCGCGTGGCGCTGTGCTCGTGTCGATCGATCGCATCGAGCTTCTTGCGCGCGTACGCGGCGAAGGTTCCCGCTTCGATCGCGTGCCGCGATTCGGCCATGAGCGTGTGGTACTGGTGCAGATTGTGGATCGCCACGAGCCGCGTTCCGAGCGGCTCCCTGCACTTGAACAGATGGTGCAGGTACGCGCGGCTGAACGTTGCGCACGTCGAGCAGGTGCACTCGACATCGAGTCTCTCTTCCGAGAGCGCATTCACGCTTCGGGTCAACCGCACGCGACCCGTCGACGTGAACGCCGTGCCTTGCCCCGCGAGCTGCGTGGGAATGATGCAGTCGAACATGTCGACGCCCGCGAGCATCGCCTCGAGCAGATCGGGCGGCGTCCCGATGCCCATGAGATAGCGCGGACGATCGGCCGGGAGCAGCGATGCCGAATACGCCGTCACGTCCTCGCGCTCCGCGCGCGTGTCGCCGACGGCGAGTCCGCCGATCGCGAATCCATCGAACGGCTGCGCGGTGAGAACGTCGGCTGATTCTTTTCGCAGCGCGGGGATCATTCCGCCTTGGACGATCGCGAAGAGCGCCTGCGCGGGGTTCGTCCGCGCCGCCAGACTCCGACGTGCCCAGCGATGCGTGCGTTCCATTGCAGCGCGCGTAGTGGCTTCGTCCGACGTCGATGCGATGCACTCGTCGAGCACCATCATGATGTCCGATCCGATTGCGGTCTGGACCTCGATCGAACGCTCGGGCGAGAGCATGTGCATCTGCTGGTCGGTGTACCCCTTGAAACGCGCGCCCTTCTCGGTGATCTGCCGCGATCCCGGCAGCGAGAAGATCTGATAGCCGCCCGAGTCCGTGAGCACGGGTCCGGGCCACCCCATGAACTTGTGGATGCCTCCGAGCCGGCGAAACGCGTCGAGGCCCGGGCGCAGCATGAGGTGGTAGGTGTTGCCGAGCACCACCTGCGTGCCGACTTCGGCAAGGTCTGCGGGCGAGCAGTGCGCGACGGTGGCGCGCGTGCCGACGTCCATGAACACCGGC
>CBIHQZ010000862.1:0-3680 GCA_966212315.1 uncultured Myxococcales bacterium | reverse complement strand
GTTCGCCGCGTCGATGACGTCCGTACCTGCGTCGGTGCGAGGCGTTGGTGAACACGCCACCAGCGCGAGCCCCCACGCGAACGCGATCGATGCGGACCGATGCTTCATGGATGCGTGATGGTGAACTGCACCGACCCCGCGAGCGCTGCGGGGCGGCGCACGTACGAGATCTCGGGCACGCAATCGCGATCGCGGTCCGGCACCGGCGTGTGACCGAGCAGCCCGAGTTCACCGGTGAGCGCACGTTCGCCCATCTGCATTCCGCCGCGGGCGAGGCCGCCCTGCACGTTGATGCACTCGTCCGGCCAGTTCACGCGCGAATCGCCGTCGCGATCGTCCCAGCCGTTGAGCACGACCTTGTTCAAGCGCGCGTAGCGATCCAGCAGTTGCGTCGCGAGCGCGTCGTGGCCGGGGCGCGAGCCGACCAGTTTGTACATCTCGCGCAGCGCCGACTGCACCAATGCGAACGTGAAAGGCGTGTACGTGATCGTGTCGCTCGTGTCGGCGTTCACGCGGTAGATCCGCACGCTCGTGTCCCAGAACGTCGTCTCGAGGCGGTCCCACACCGCTTCGGCCCGATCGCGATACCGCGTGTCGCCGGTGGCGAGATACGACTCGAGCAGACCGCGCACCGCGCCCGCGTAGCTCTCGATGTTGCCCGCGCCGGTGGTCGTCGCGGCGTCTGCGTTCCATCCCGCGAACGCGTGGCCGGTCGAGTCGGTGAGGTGATCGAGAAGGAGATCCGCATGGGCGCGAATCAACGTGGTGATGCGTTGCGCGAACGACTGTCCCATCGGCGCGCCGGCGAGGCCGGTAGCGTCGAGCGGTGTCGCCGTCACCGCGGTGTCGGGGGTGGCATTGGAGTACAGCGTCAGCTGCGATCCGAGCGAGCGACGCAGCGCGCGCAACGAGACGACGGTGTACGCGGCGCTCGGCGTCGCGACGGTCGCAGGGCCGCTCGCGGGTGCCGGGAGAAGCGCGCTGTCCGCGAGGATGCCGGAGCTGTGTCGATGCGCTCGATCGAGGTTCACGAACGCGACTTTGAGCAGCGCGAGCGCGTGATCGTGCAGCGTGCTCTCGCCGTCGGCGAGCTGGTTGTCGGCCGCGAATGGATCGCCGTCGAAGTACACCTGTGCGCTCTGCGCAGCGCCCACGTCGGCGTTGCCGTGATCGGTGAGTGCGTAGAGCTGCGAGTAGCCGCCGATGAGTCCGAGCAGGTCCATGAGATCGCTGCGCGCACTCGCTACCGAGTAGCTCGCAGGGCGCGGGAATCCGCTCGTGTCACTGACTTCTTGTACCGCGACTTCGTGCGGGAACCATCGCAGCGGCGCGTTGTAGTCGTACGCGAGGGCGGCGCTCGTGCTCGCGAATCCCGAGAGCGTGGTGCCGTCCGTCGTGGTGAGCGATGTGAGCCAATGCGCAGCCGAGTTGTCGAGTTCTTCGATCATGATCGCGGCCTGGAAGCCTTCGATGTCCGCCGCGCCGATGTACGTCCCGGCATAGCCCGGCACCGGATCGCCGAAGGGCGGGGCCGTCATTCCGACGATGGTGTTGCCTTCGTTGCCGACGTTCGCGAGTTCGGCCGGCGCGACCTCGCCGATCGCGTTGCCGAACGTGTCGTGCATGATCTGCAGGTAGTTCGTGATCCAGAGCGCGTACTTCCAGCTCGTCCAACCGGATGCGCCTGGCGAGATGCGCGGCGTGATCTGCGCGCTGCGATTCGCGAGGTGGAGCGTGTTGTAGTCGCACTCGAAGTCGCCCACCGGATTGCGCGGCGCGCCTGCGCGACCGTCGTCGCCATCGCCCGGCGTGATCGAACACATCCCCGAGACACCGCTGTACGGCGCGATGGTCGGATCGAACGACACGAACGGATCCATCACCGGCCAGAGACCGCGCCATCCGAGCGGGTTCATCGGATCGTTGGTGGGCGCGGGAACGACCGCGTAGCCGGGCATGCCCGTGACTGCGATGCGCGAGATGAGCGCGGCGTGCTGCACGCGATCACGCAAGAGCGTGAGGGCCGCCGCGCCGGTCGCTTGCGTGGGATTGAGAAGCGGTCCGAATGCCAGCGAAACACCCGCGCCGCTCTCGAGCGCGAGGTTGTTCATCGGTTGCTTCGAGTATTCGTACGACTCGATCGCGGCGATGAATCCCGGGAGGTCGATGACCGCGGGGGGAGTGCCACCATCGGGAAGCGTCGCGGTCGGGTCGATGTACTCGTCGACCGGGATGCGATTGCGATCGTAGCCGGCGACGTTGCGTCCCTGGTCTTCCGCGAAGGGCTCGCCCGACTGCTGCATCTCGAACGACGCGAGCATGTGTTCGCGCGTGACGAAGCGCGTGTCGACGGCGGTGATCGCCAGACGCGGCGTGCCTGCTTCGACGACAGCGTCACCACTCGCGTCGACCATCGGCATGTCGTCGACCGTGGAATCCATCGCGGTGTCGTGCGCGATGTCACTCGCATCGGTTGCGTCCGGGCCCGCATCGGCGCCCGTGCTGCCCGTGCATGCGGCGAGGGCCGTGGTGCCGGCGAACAAGAGCAAGCTGGGTAGTCGAAGTCGTCGCATCAGGGCTCGAAGTGTAGCCCGTTCGAACTCACGCGCGATCGCTTCAGCGCGGCGCGATCCACACGATCTGGCCCGTGATGTCGTTTGCCACGAAGAGTCTTCCGTCGTTCGAAAATGTCACGTCGGCGGGGCGTCCGTGGGCGAGCGAGCCATCGTCCCATCCGTACGCGATGTCCTCGGCTTCGATCGACGTCGTCGGCGCGCCGGTCACGGGATCGAGTGCGACGGCGGTGACACGCGCGCCACGCCAGGTGTTGAACGCGCCGTGCAACGCGATGAACAAGCGATTCGTCCACGGCGCGGGCCAGCGCCCCGGTTCGAAATCGAGTCCGAACGGCGTGTCGTGTAGCGGCACCACCACGGTCGGGTCGGGGACGAAGCTGCAGTCGGTGGCGGACGTCGCGCTCGGAATGGGCTGCGCGTGCGAGACGCAACACGGATAACCCCAGTCGTCGCCGTCGCGAATCGGGATGAGCTTCTCGGTACCGCCGATGTCGTCCCAGAAGTCGCCGGTGAGTTCGTTCGCATAGCAGCGATTCGTGCCGGGCTGACAGCGCAGGTACATCGGGTTGCGCAGCCCGTGCGTCACGAGGCGCCCTTGCGTGGTGCCGTCGAGCGCGACGATCGATCCGCGCACGGGACGCGGCAGCACGCAGGACGATTGTTCGTCGCCGCCGCGCGAGACGTAGATCGTTCCGTCGTCGGCGCGATCGAGCGTGTGCGGCCAGTGCAGGAACGATTGGTTCTCGGCGAGGTTCGCGACGACGGTGGCGTTACGCGCGACGCGCTGACCGCTGGCGTACGGCATCTCGAGGATCTGCGTGCCGAGGGAGTAATAGAGCGAGTCGTTCGCGAAGAGCAGTCCGTGAACCGCGTCGGCGTCGGGAAGAAACGTGAGCACTGCATCGCCGCGGCCGTCGTGGTCGTCGTCGGGAATCACCGCGATGCGGGCGGATTCGGGCCCCGCGCCGCCGTAGCCCGCGGTGTCGCGATTCGGCGACGCGACGAACAACTCGCCTCCCGGTGCGAACCGGATCACCCGCGCGTGTTGCACGGTGGCGCAGACGCGCGCGCAGAATCCGCGAGGAACGAGGATGCCGACCGGAT
>CBIHQZ010000861.1:0-3682 GCA_966212315.1 uncultured Myxococcales bacterium | reverse complement strand
CTTTGATCTCCTTCTCGACCAGCGCTTCGAGATCGCGAACGTAGCGATCGAGCGCGTAGCCCTTCTCGGGCTTGTCCGAGCCGCCCGAGCCGCGCAGATCCGGAATCACGAGGCGCACGCCCGTCGCGTCGAACGCCGCGAGCCAGTCGTTCCACACGGCGCTCGACATCATCCATCCGTGGATGAGCAGAACATTGCGCGGACCGTCTCCCACCGTGCGGTACGCGATCTTCACGCCGTCATCGACTTCGAGGTGACTCATGTGTGCGGGGCTCCTTCGCGGCGAACAAACGCGCGCAAACTGTTTCTATCGGTGGGTGGGCCGCTTCTACAAGCCGCTATTTCACACGCACGATCACGAACCGGAACGCTAGTGGTCACGCGCGAGGTGCTACGGTCGACGCGTGTTCGTTCATTGTCCTGCAGCAATCGCGCTGGCCATCGCGTGTTGTCTCGCGACCGCGTCATGCGACGGCGACTCGAATCGCGATGTCCTCGACGCGATCGACGCAACGAACGACGGGCTGGACTCCGGCGTTTCCGGGGTCGCGATCGAACTCGGGACGGGACAGTCGTCGTGGGAGGACTTTCCGCGCATCGGAGCGCAACTCGAGCTGATCTACGGCGTGCAGGGCGGCTACCACGTATGGGGCCGCATGCGTGTGCGCGGCTTCGAACCCGATGTCGACGTGAACTACAGCGCGGTGGATCTCACCACCGGGCGAACCCTTCGTACGCCGAGCATCTGGTCACGACGGCGCTTCGAGTCGAACACGTCGTTCGGCCTCGCGCCCATCGGCGGCGGCGTGTTCGAGACCGACGCCGAACTGGTGATCCTGTCGATCGACTGCGCTGCGGAAGTCCTCGGGCACCAGCTCCAGGTGCGAGTGCTCGTCCGTGAGCGTTCGTCGCAGCGGATCGCCAGCGACGTCCGAACGGGCACCGTCATCGACGAGGTGAATCCCACAGCGTGCGTCATGCACTGACAGTGATGATGGGTCGGAAGTACGCCTGACGTTCGTGGATTCGTCGGCTACACTGCTCGCCGTGCCCGCACCACCCGTTCGTCCCCGTGCTGGAATGCTCGATCGCAGCGACCCCGCCCGCCCGCGTGAACTACCACCGGGCAGCGTCGTTCTCGGTCGGTACACCATTCAAAAGGTCCTCGGCCGCGGCGGCATGGCGACCGTGTATCTCGCGAAGCATCAGCAGACCGAGCGACTCGTCGCGCTGAAGCTGCTCGATCCGGAGATCTCGCGCGATCCGAACTACGTCGAACGCTTCCGTCGTGAAGCGCGCGCCGCGGGTCGTATTCGCAGCGAGTTCACCGTGGCGATCTACGACCTCGATGCAGAGGTCGGCGGCGGGCTCGTGCTGGTAATGGAGTACCTCGAAGGGCAGACCGTGCAGCAAGCGCTGCGACCGGGACGATTGCCGATCCAGAAGGTGCTCTCGTTCGGGCGGCACATGCTCGAAGGCCTCGCGGCCGCGCACGAGTGCGGCGTGATCCATCGCGACCTGAAGCCGGCGAACCTCTTCATCGAAAAGAGCTCGACGGGGACCGAGAAGTGCAAAATCCTCGACTTCGGCATCTCGAAACTCGCGGACGCGTCGCAGTCGGAACTCACGCGTGACGGTCAAACGCTCGGCACCGTGGCGTACATGGCGCCCGAGCAGATTCGCGGGAAGGCCGCACCGGGCGATGCGCGTGTCGACCTCTACGCCGCGGGCGTGACGCTCTTCGTGATGTTCACCGGCAAGCGTCCCATCGACGCCGACGATCCGGTGCAACTGCTCGCCGCGGTGCTCGAGAACCCGCCGCTCACGATGGCGCAGGCGACGGGCGTTCCGTTCCCCGCGCAGCTCGAGCAATACATTGCGCGCGCGCTGGCGAAGAATCCGAACGATCGCTTCCAGACCGCACTCGAGATGCGCGACACGCTCGTCGCGATCGGACGCGCACTCGGTCACGACAACACCGGACCGCTCGTGTTGCCGAACAGCCCGATGGCACCGTCCGCGATGAACCCCGGCACGGGCGGGTTCCCGCGCGTCGAAGCGACGTCGGGTGTGGTCGAAACGAATCGCAAGCAGACCGCGATGGGCGTGGGACCGAGTCCGGCCGCCGGAATGATGGGCCCGCCACCGCAAGCTGCGCGACCGATGAACAACGGGCCGTCGGCGTTCGCGTCGACCGTCGCGGACATGAGCCAGCAGGCTTCGTTCGCGATGCAGCAGATGAACGGTGCGCCGCAGATGGGTGGCGGTGGTCCGGGCACGGGTCCCTCGCCGGCGTTCGGCGCGATGCCGGGTGGTCAGGGTCCCGCGTCGGGCGCATTCGGAGCGTTGCCGCCGCAGCAGGCGGGATTCGCGCCGTCGCCGTTCGGTGCGCCGCCGTCGCCGATGATGCCTGCGGTCGAACCGACAGGCGCGATCCCGGCGAAGAAGAAGTCCAATGCGCTCGTGATGGTGCTCGGCGCAGTCGGCATCATGGCGCTCGGCGCAGCGGTGGCCGTCGTCGTGGCACGCAGCGGCGGAAACGCGACGACGACCGCGAACGCCCCGGTGACGATGCCAACACCTACGACTGCGACAGCTACGCCGCCGGTTGTAGGGCCTGCGCCGATTGCAGCGCCTCCTGTTTCGCCGACGATCGCGACGGGCACTCCGCTCACGCCACCCGCGCCTGTCGCGGCTCCCGTCGTCGCTGCGAATCCCGCAGTGGTTGCACCGCAGCCGGTGGTCGCACCGCCGCCCGCGATTGCGCCGCAGCCCGTGGTTGCACCGCAGCCGGTCGTCGCGCCGCCGGTCGCCGTGGCGCAACCCGCGCCGGTCGCAGCGCCGCCGCCGACCAATCGTCAGCCGGTGGTGGCGCCTCCGCCTGCGAACAATCCGCCGGTCGCCGCCGCGCACACCACCACCGCGGCGCCGCAACCCGCGAACAATCCGCCTGCCGCGGCCGCGGATACCACGCATCATCATCACGGCTCGACGTCGACGACTTCGACCGGGTCGAACACCGCGATGGTCCCGATGCTCCCTGCATCGACGCACGGTCCCACGCAGACCGGGTCCGTTCGTCAGACGCAGCCCGCGCCGGCGAACACCGGGACCACCACGATTCGCCGCCGCAACACGCGCAGCCATGGCGTCGTCGAAGACGCGCCCTTCTGAGCTGACCCTCCTCGACATCTCGCGATTCGCTTGACGGGCTTCGGCGCGACGCCGACGATGCGCTCGTGCGTACGCAATCCCATTCGCTCGCCGCTACGGCATTCGGATTGATTCTCTCCGCGTCGGGTCTTGCCCTCGGACAAACCGCCGACGTCGCGAACCCAGCGAGCGCGCCCAGCGAAGCGCAACTCACGGAAGCACGTGATCAGTATCGCGAGGGTGTCGCAGCGTTTCGTGCGCGCCGCTTCGGAGACGCCGTCGTCGCGTTCGAGCGTTCGTTCCGTATTCGACCGCACCCGACCACGCTGTACAACGAAGCCGAAGCGCGCTTCCGCGCCGGCGATCGCGACGGCGCGATGGTCGAACTCCGCCGCGTGCTCGCGATGACCGAGCCCGCCCCGGATCAAGGCACCGTCGAGCACGTTCGCGCCCTCGCCCACGAAGCGGGCGTCGACGATCTGCAGCCCGCCGCGCCTTCGGGCCCGTCGTGTCCCGACGCGCCGGTGTG
>CBIHQZ010000860.1:0-3684 GCA_966212315.1 uncultured Myxococcales bacterium | reverse complement strand
CGTCGCGAGGCGCACGTCGATGAACTTCTCGGCGAAGAACGAATCGGAACGGAGCGGAATCCATTCCTCGGGTGCGTTGCCCGCGAGGTAATCCTTCGAGAGGTTCGGGCGGTCGACCGGCAGCGAAGTGTCCGCGCTGATCATCGTGATGCCGCCCTCGAAACCTTCGCGACGCAGCATCTCGGCGGCAGCCTCGCCGGCCGCGCCACCGCCCACGATCACCACGTTGGCGGGGTGCTTCGAGCGATCGCGTTTCGCCCGTTCGCGCACGAGTTTTTCGCGCACGACGAATCGCTCGCCGTCGCGCTCGACCTTCCAGCACGCGACCGCTTCCAACGCCGGTGCCCCGCGCGCCTCACCGGTGCGCAGATCGAAACATGCGTGGTGCCAGGGACAACGCACCGTGTCGCCGACGATGAGTCCTTCCGCGAGCGGACCGCCGTAGTGCGTGCAGGTCGCGCCGATCGCGAGCAGTTCGTCACCGCGTCGCGTGACCATCACCGCTTCGCCATGTGCGTGCCCCAGCAGCGAGCCGTCCACCGGCACGTCGCGAACATCGGCGCCGGCCGCGAAATCCGGGCCGTTCAACGCAGTGCTTCCACCCATCGTCGTTCCTCCGTCGTGTGCGTGCGTGCGGTCAACGACCGCAGAGATCTTCGGGTACGGCCGGACTCGACTCGTCGGCGCCGAGAACGATCGGACTGAACTCCATGCGGAACGCGGCCGAGAGTGCATCGCATTCGACCGCCGGTGACGACTCGCCCGTCGAAAGCAGATCAGCGGCGGACATCAGGATCGACGAGACGAGATCCCAGTTCGGTGAGCCGCCGCCATCGCCGGTGGGCGGGCAGAGACCGAGGACGCCCAGATCGGTGAGTGCGTCCGAGAGGTTCCAGTACGCCGAGAAATCGAGCGGGCCGAACGAGTGACCGAGCGGATCGAGCGGACCGGTGACCACGGCGTTCGAAAGCGTGAGTCGCACCTGCCGATGCGTACCGGCCATGCGAATGGGCACGCGCGCGGGAAGTCGCGCGACAAGTGTTCCGCACGTGGTGTAGCCGGCGTTCGAACGAATGAGCACCGTGCCCGGCGACGCAGGGTCGTAGGCGAGTCGCGAGTCGATCGACCAGATGTCGGTGCCGTCCCACTGCAGCGTGGCGCCGCCGTCTCCGCCGCGACCATGCATGAGCGGGAACCACTCCATGTTCACCTGCGCGTCGTTCGGCCCGCCGAAGCTGCGAATGCGTACACCGAGGGTGCGATCGCCCGCCGCGACGCCGTTGTTCACGTCGGCTTCGTTGAACATCACGCCCGTGAAGAGCGGGCCCAGATTCGATCCGAGCGCGTTGTCGCGTCCACCCTCGCCGTCTTCGACGGGTTGCGGAACGCCGGCGAGCGGACGGCAACCCTGCCCGGTCTGCGAAGGGTTGTGCGTGCAGTATCCGTCGCGATCGAAGCCGATCGACTGCCACTGATTGGTGCCGAATCCGAAGGTCACCGTGCGCACCGCGAACACGAGAACCCCCGCGTCAGCGCCGAGATCCTGAGCAGCCGCTTGCCGCGGCGGAACCGTCACGAGATGGCATCCGCTCTCGGTCGCACCGCCGTCGGTCGACGCGGTGCACGTCATCGGCACGTCGACGTACGTTGCGTCGACATGGGTGTTCGCTTCGAGCAGCGAGTGATAACGCTCGCGGTCGAGCGCGCGACACCCGGTCGCGACCGTGGCCACCACGGCGGCTGAGAGACACAGAGCGATCACGCGGCGTCGCACGCGCCGATGGTAGCGCGATCGTTCAGTGCATGTACGGATTCACGCCGATGAAGTCGCTGTCGTCGAAGCGCTGCGTCCCATTGCGTCCGTGCACTCTTCCGGTGCGAGTGGCCGGAGTCGTTCTCGTGGAGCCCGCGTCGACTGCGTCGTTCGCGCTGTTGGCAACGGGCGGCTCGCCGGCATCGGCGATCTCGGGTTCGGCTCGAACGACAGGCGCGGGCACTGGTGGCGTCGCGATGACGATCGCAGGTTCGGGATGCGTCGCACTTGCGGAGCGCACGACCGGAGTTGTCTCGCGCGCGTGGTTCCAACGCATCATCACCATCGCGGTGATCACGCTCGACGCAACGACGGCCAGCACCGCGCTCGCCACGATCCATCGAGTTCGCCGTGACGACGATCCGCTCACTGCAACTGCAGGCGGCGCGCTCGCGATGGCGTCTGCCCGAGGCGCTGGCTCGAGCGACGCCGGGGTCTTCAGGTGCGCTTGCGAAATCGGCGTGACGGTCGAACCGAACGACGACGTCTGCGCGGCGATTCGCATGCGTTCGCGCTCGCGCTTGATCTTGTCGCCCGCGAGTTGGTTCACCACTTCGGCGACCTGCCGCGTCGAGGCGAGACCGCCCACCGTCGCGGCCGCGGCTTCGAGTGCATCGGCGAATTCGCGGGCGTTCAGAAAGCGTCGATCACGGTCGCGTTCGAGCCCGCGCCGAACGACTGCATCGACCTCGCGCGGCAGCGAATACGGCGCCGACGACAGCGAAGGAACCGTCGCATTCGCCACCGCGGCCATCGCTTCGAGTTCGCTCTCGCCGTGGAACAAGCGCTTGCCCGCGAGCGATTCCCACAACGTCACGGCCATCGCGAACAAGTCCACGCGCTGATCGATCGCGGTGCTGCTCAACTGCTCGGGGGCCATGTAGCCGACCTTCCCCTTGAGCTGACCGTCGCGCGTCGTAGTGGCGCGGCTCTCGGCCTTCGCGATGCCGAAATCGGTGATGCGCGTGACGCCGTCGACGCCCACCAGGATGTTCTGCGGCGAGATGTCGCGATGGATGATCTGGAGCGGTTTGCCCTCTTCGTCGCGAAGAATGTGTGCTTCGTGAAGTCCTTCGAGCGAGTCGTGCACGATGCGCATCGCGACCGACGGCGGCAGCGCTTGCTTCTGCTTCGCGAGGGCTTTGATCAAGCCGCTGAGCTTGTCGCCCTCGATGTACTCCATCACGAGGTAGAGCGACGGACTCGCCTCCATGTCGACCACGGGGACGACGTTCGGATGACGAATGCGCGCAGCGAGACGCGCTTCGTCGAGCAGCATCGCGACGAACTCTTCGTCCGCTTGCAGGTGCGAATGGAGTTGCTTGATCGCGACGAGGCGCGCGAACCCCGCCGCACCGACGCTGCGCGCGAGATAGACCGTCGCCATGCCCCCGGCGGCGATCTCGCCGAGCACTTCGTACCGTCCGACGCGCTCGGGTTGTTCTTGCCGCGGGGACGAAGCGCCGTCCATGCGGGCAGTGTGGCCCCCGCGCCGCGGAATTGTCACGCGAACGCGCGCTTCAGAACGTGCCGCCGAGCATCAGGTAATTCGCGTTCGCGGCGTGCACCGGGACCACTACGGGCGCGCGCCATCGCGTGAACACCGACGTGCCGATGGTGAACGCACCGGCAACGAGGCTCGTGATCAATAGCGCCGTGGTTCGATCTTCGGCGGCATACACCGCGCGTTCACCCGACGGATCAGCAACGCCGTTCTGCGCGCCGGCGATGAGCGCGTCCGCGCGTGTGATCGCATCGGCCCAGCTGACCCCGGCGCCGACTGCAAACCCAATGGTTATGAACCCACCGCCGATCGGGACCGCGGTATGTAATCGAAACGGCTGCGGCGGCGGAGGGGGCGGGGGCGGAGG
>CBIHQZ010000859.1:0-3686 GCA_966212315.1 uncultured Myxococcales bacterium | reverse complement strand
CCCCGCCCCGCACTGCCTCTCCCCGCGCGACACGCGCACCCCGCCCCTCCCCCAGTCATCCCGCCATCCCCACCCGCGCCATCGCGCGCGCCGTCGACCCCTGCATCACTTCGCACCACCGCACTCGGATCCAGCGCAAACGCCGCATCCGCACTCGCCTCGCGCATCCGCAAATCCCTGCACACCACGTGCGCCGAGTAATCCCCGGCCGGCTGCGCCGCGCCCGCCGCATCGTTCCCGTCCCACGCGATGTTCACCGTGCGCGACATCCCCGCGTAGTCCACGTCGTCCAGCACCCGCACCATGCTCCCGTCCGCGCGCCGCACTTCGACGCCGTAGTGCGAGAGCCCCACCCGATCCGCGCACACCGCGCCGATGGTCGGCGGATTGTTCGCCGCCGGCCACGCGCGCATGGGCGTCACCGTCACCGTCGCGGTCGGGCCCATCGCGTCGCCGACCACCACGCCGTCCGAGCGCGCTTCGAGCCCCGGGCCGTTCGGACCGATCGGGCGGACCGTCACGTAGTACCTCGCCCCTTGCTGCAACGGCAGCATCGAGATCGTCGCGACCGTCACGCCACCGACGTTGGTGACGTTCGGAAAGCGCGTCTCGCTCCCGCCCGCGGAGAACACCCCGACCTCGTACGACGTCGCGCCCGCGACCGGCGTCCAGCTCGCATAGAGCGTGTCGACCGTGTCGATCGCGTCGACATCCGCACTCGGATCGGCGGCCGACGGATCGGTGTCGGACACCGTCATCGGTGCGTCGTAGGCCGCGCGTCCGATGCCGTACAAGAAGCCGTCTGCACACGTCACCACGAGTTCGTCGGGATCGGTGCCGTTCACGTCGCCCACGACAGGCTCGCCGACCGGATAGCGCAACTCGAGCGACCAGATCCTGGTGAGCGCGCAGGGATCGAGCGCGTAGAGATAGCCATCGGTCGAACCCGCGAGCACCGCCGGGTGCGCGGTGCCGATGTCACGCACCGCGGTGACGTTGCCGACCAGTCCGGTCGCGCGATCCGACGGTGCCATGCCCGCGTCGAAGACATCGCCACTCGCGAGGGTGCGATGCGCGATCGGCATCGCGTCGCGCAGACGGATGGTCCACAGGTCCGACGAGTCGTAGCCGCTCTCGACGACGGCCGCTTCGCCGTTGCACGTGACGCGCGCGCCGTAGCGACCGGTGTTCGGCGCGGTGCGATCGCCGCGAATCACGCGGTCGGTCATGTCGCGGCCGATGAGACGGTCGGCGAAGTAACCACCGTGCACCCAGACGTCGGTGACGCCGTCGCCGTCGGCGTCGGTGAGCATCGGCATCGCGTAGGCGACGAAGGTGTTGTTGTCGGCGCGGAGAGATCCATCGGCGCCGTTGAGCACATGCGTGCTGTTGGTGATGCTCACGAAGTCGTCGATCGCATCGCCGTCGAGATCACCGACCGAGTACGACTGAAAACCCCACTGCAGCGGGCGGGTGAATCCGTTCCATCGCACCGCGCCGGTGGCGCCGTTCAACGCGACCGCACCGAAGGTCGCGCCCGTGAGCAGACGCGGGAGATAGATGTCGACGCCGGTCGCACCGCGTCGCGCTGGGAGCAGATCGCCGAGCAGTTGCGGATCGGCGACACCGTTCGCGCGCCACAGCTCGGTGCGCGCGGTGGCCGCATCGAGGGCGACGACATTGGTTCCTTCCGCGACGACGAGGTCGCGCGTTCCATCGCCATTCAGATCGGCGACGACGGGCCACGCCGCACCACTTCGCTCCCACACCACCGTGGGCGCCGCGCTCGGCCCCGCGCTCGATGCATCGAGGCGAAGCAGCGAGGGACGACTGTCGCGCGCGAGAATCGCCGAGGCGCCGAGTCGCGCAATGCTCGGTGTCGGACCGATGCCGTACGGACCGCTGTAGGAACCACCGACGCGCATGCCGGGGAGCTGGATCTCGCCCTCGGCGATGCGATTCGTGGGCGCCATCGTGCGGTCGAGCACGATGAGATAGCCGTCGCTCGTGACGACCACGACCTGCTGATTCGGCTGCGTGACGTGATCGCCGATCGCGGTGGTGAGAATGGTGATGCCGTCGGGCGCGGAGAAGTGCCCGATCTCGGTGGGCGGATCGACGTCGGCGTTGAGTGCCCACAGCGTGGCGCGCCCGCTGGCATCGCGACCGCGCACGATGAGTTCGAGGGCCGGATCGCTGTCGAGATCGAGCGCGAGCACGCGCGAGGGATTCGCGTCGGCGAGCCATGTGCCGTGATCGAGCGTGCGCGCCGCGGTGCGCGCGGGGAGCGACCATCGACGCGCGAGGGTCGCGGTGCCGTCGAAGCGATACGCCGCGAGCGCGGTTCCTTCGGTTACGAGCAGCTCGGGGATGTGGTCGTTGTCGAGGTCGACGGCTCCCGTGAGCGTCGCGCCCGGCAGTGTCGCGAGGACGGCGCCGGTGAGCGCGTTGCGCACTTCGACCCGCGACACGCCCGCGACCGTGAGTCCGATCGCGATCTCGGGCGCGGGCGTTCCGCCGAGATCGCCGATGGCGCCTTCGACGGTGTCGAGCGAGTCGTTCACGCGGTCGGGTGCGTCGGCCTGCCAGAGCGCGCCGAACGATCCGCCGGCGCTGTCGTACACGACCACGCGACGCGCACCGCGATCACCGACGGCTTGATAGCCGTTGGTCACCGCGACGAACTCGAGCGCCGCATCGGCATCGAGGTTCACCGGGAAGACGCGCGTGTTCGGGAAGTAGCTGCCGGTCGTGGGGGCGGGAATGCGTGCGATGGCAGTGCCCGTCGCGGCGTTCACCACTTCGATCTCGGGATCGCGCGACGACACGATGATCTCGTTCGTTCCGTCGCCGTTCACATCCGCGATCTGGTCTTGATCGGCGCCGCATCCACCGATGTCGGTGCCGAGCGTCCACATCTGCTGCGCCGCCGCGAAGCCCGCGGCAAACCCGTACGCCACGCCGTTCGCGGTTCCGCGCAACGTGCAGCAGCGGCATTCACCGATGTAGAGATCGGGACGACGATCGCCGTCGAGATCCGCCACGCGCACCGCGCCGACTTCAGCGATGGGGCCGGGCGGGTTCGACCACAGCACGTGACCGTCGCTGCTCGACAGCGCGTACACGCGGTTCGAGCTGTACGCGATGACCTCGACGTTGCCGTCCATGTCGAGATCCGCGATGCCGGCCACCGTGCTCAGCGTGAGCAGCGGGCTCTCCCACGCGATCACGTTGTCGGGCCGCTTCGCGATCACGCGCCCGCCGGCGATGTAGACCACCTCGCGATTGCCATCGCGATCGACGTCGAGCGCGAAGTACTGCGACGAGGTCAGTTGCCCGCCGAGATAGCGACGCCACGCGATGGCGGGACGATCGACGAGGAGCGAGCCGGAGGACGCGCCGGTGCGCTGCGGATCGTGGCGCGCGGTGAGCCATTCGTCGGCGCGAGCAGTGGTGGCGAAGAGGGCGAGACTGGCGATGGCGACGAGTGACTGCGTGCGGCGCGTGGGCATTCCCCAGGGTAACGCGAAGTGCGCGACCGAGGCCGCAGTTCGCTGAACCCTCTCCTGTCGCTCGCGCGACTGTCCTCTGACTTAGGAAGCTCACCATTGGTCACGAATGTGCGCTCCTACCCTCACCCGTCGCTGGCGCGACTGCCCTCTCCCGTAGGAACGGGCGATGGCGGG
>CBIHQZ010000858.1:0-3688 GCA_966212315.1 uncultured Myxococcales bacterium | reverse complement strand
GTACGGGATCGATGGCGGCAACGGCAGCCCGGACGTGCAAGACGTCATCAGTGCCTCGGATGTCTACGGCGTTCCCGCCGACGCGCCGTCGACCGACGCGACCGATGCGACCGATGCGACCGATGCGACCGATGCGACCGATGCGACCGACGGGCCGCCGACCGACGCGAGTGACGCGAGTGACGCGAGTGACGTCGAGGACGTCGAAGACGTCGGACCTGCGCCCCCCTACGGCCTCCCTCCTCGATGAATTCCGCGAGACGCGCGTGAATCACGAAACGCCGCGCCGACGAAGCCTCCCGGTCGCGCCCGCTGCGCGCCGCGGACTCCCGCTCTTCGACGAATCGCGCGAGATCGATCGCACCTGGCGACCGAGCTACGCGGTGTGGGAAATCACGCTCGCGTGCGATCTCGCCTGCCACCACTGCGGATCGCGCGCCGGACGCGCCCGCCCCGACGAACTCGATACGGCGGAGTGCCTCGATCTCGTCGATCAAATGGCGTCGATGGGCGTCAACGAGGTCACCGTCATCGGCGGCGAAGCCTACCTGCGCGACGACTGGTTGAAGATCGTCGAGCGCATCGCATCGAAGGGCATGCGCTGCGGAATGGCCACCGGGGGGCGCGGGCTCACGCTCGATCGCGTTCGTGCGGCGCGCGATGCGGGGATGAATGCGATCTCCGTGTCGGTCGACGGCTTCGAGAAAGAGCACGACGCGCAGCGCGGTGTGCGCGGCAGCTTCGCGTCGGCGATGCAGGCGATGGAGAACATCCGCAGCGTCGGCGGCATTCGCTTGAGCAACAACACGCAGGTCAATCGCTACAGCCTGCCCATCCTCGAAGAACTCTTTTCGATGCTGATGGATCGCGGTGCGCGCGGCTGGCAGGTGCAGCTGACCGCCGCGATGGGACGCGCCGCCGACGAGCCGCGATTGTTTCTCGAGCCGTACGAAGTGCTCGAGGTGATGCCGAAGCTCGTTCGCATCAAACGCGAAGCCGAGCGTCGCAACGTGCTGCTGTGGCCCGGGAACAACATCGGGTACTTCGGACCGTTCGAAGGCGTGATCCGTTCGCACTTCGCGGCGACGTATCGCGGAACGTGCGGTGCCGGCCGGCTCTCGCTCGGGATCGAAGCGAACGGCGACATCAAGGGATGCCCGTCGCTGCCGACGGAAGCGTACGTGGGCGGCAACGTTCGCGAGCATCCGCTGAAAGACATCTGGGAGCGTTCGGCCGCGCTGCGTTTCACGCGTGATCATCGCGCCACCGATCTGCGCGGGTTCTGCAAGACCTGCTACTACGCGCAGGAATGCCGCGGCGGATGCCATTGGACGTCGCACGTGCTGCTCGGTGATCGCGGCGACAATCCGTATTGCCACCATCGCGCACTCGAACTCTTGCGCGGCGGGATGCGCGAACGCGTGCGAATGGTCGACGCGGCGCCGGGGTTGCCGTTCGATCATGCGCGTTACGAGATCGTGCTCGAGCCGTGGCCCGCGGAAGAACGCGCGCGCATCGAGAAGATCCACGCCGATGCGATGACGTTCGCGTTCGGTGACGCGAGCGCGTGACGGGATCCAGCGCGCAGCACCGCGTCGACGTCGTTGCGCCGAATCACCGCGCGGCTGCGGTACCCTCGATGCGATGCGCGCGCTTTCTCTGGTCGTCTCCTTCTTCGCGCTCGGCGCGTGCACGGCACCGGGCCCCGAGGTCGCGCACGCGACGCAGCTTTCGGTGGTGAGCCAGGCCGCGACGATCACCGGTCGCGACGGCGGTGACAGCGCGCGCCTCTTCGGCCGCACGATCTTCGCGTTCGGCGACACCGTGCTCGCGATGCCCGACGCGGCCGGGAAGCAATGGCACCACAACTCGATCTCGTGGACGTTCGACGTGAATGCGAGCGACGGAATCACGGGATTCGTCGAGCCGCTCGATGCAGCGGGCGCGCCCGCGTACTACATCCCGGCGTCGCCGTTCGAGCAGGCGTACAACGACCTGCATTTCGCCGAGATGTGCAGCACAGCGCCGTGCAACTCGCGCTGGGCGGTGTGGGCGAGCGCGCCGATCTGGGATGCCGAACAGAACGTCGGGTTCATCCCGTACGCGGTGCTCGGGTTCGTCGCCGACGGTCCGATGCTCCGTGGTGGCGGCCATTCGGTCGCGCGGTGGAGCGCATTCGATCAGCCGATCGAGCGGCCGGTGATCCATCCGGGGACCGATCATCCGGACGTGATCTGGACCGACGACGAACCCGGATGGGGAACGGCGGGAGTGATCGATCACGGGTATCTGCATCTCTTCGCGTGCGGTGCGGGCGGGCTCACGCGTCCGTGTCGACTCGCGCGCGCACCGACGTCGCGATGTCAGCAGCGCGATGCCTGGCAGTACTGGAACGGATCGGACTGGACGAGTGACATGGGCGCCGTCGCCACGCTCTTCGACGGCGGCGACATCATGGGCGTCTCGTGGAACGCGCATCTTCACGCATGGCTCGCGGTGTTCACGCCGCCACTCGATCACACCGTCTACGCGAGGACGGCGGCATCACTGACGGGCCCATGGTCCGATCGTACGGCGCTCTACACCGCGCCCGGCGACGTGATCCCGTACGACGCGGCAAACCACGCCGAGTTCGCCGAGGAAAATGGTCGCGTGCTGTATCTCACCCACTCGCGCGCGACGACTGGATGGTTCGGCCGCGAGTTCGTCCTCGTGCGGATCGAATTGCGCTAGTGCACAGCGAACGAGATCATCGATCCGCGCGTCTCGAGCATGCTGTTCGAGCGCGTTGATCCCATCCGGCGAGCGCTGCATCGGTGATTTCTCGTCAGTGATCTACGCCTCGCATCGCGTAGCCTCGGGCAGCCCCGGACGCCGCGAGCGCATAGCGTTCGTGCATGAGCGACGCGGGGCTCTTCGGACCGGGATCGATCGCATGGCGAGTGATCGGCCACCCGGTCGCGATCGTCGGCGGCCTGCGCAGTCTCTTCATCCAGTCGCTGCATCCACTCGCGATGGCCGGCGTCGCGAATCACAGCGACTACCAACGACGCCCACTCGACCGGCTCCGCGGCACCGCCGCATACGTGGCCGCGACGACCTTCGGGTCGACGGCCGAAGCGCACGCTGTCGCCGCGCGCGTTCGAAAGATGCACGCCCGCGTACGCGGCATCGACAAGGTCACCGGCAAGCCGTACAGCGCCGACGACCCCGACACGGCGCTGTGGGTTCATTGCGTCGAGTGGCATTCGTTCCTCGCCGCGTATCGCGCCTACGCGCGGGAAGCACTGACCCCCGTCGAAGAGGATCGGTACATCGCGGAAGGGGTTCGGGTCGCCACGTTGCTGGGCGTTCCAGCATCGATCGTTCCGACGAGCGCGGCGTCGATGCGGACGTACTTCGAACGCGTGCGACCGCAACTGTGCGTGAGCGATGCTGCTCGAGAGGCGATCGAATTCGTGCTCGCGCCGCCCGTGCGTTTTCGAACCGACAATCTGCCGTTCCAGATCCCGATCCGGATGTGGGCACGCGCGGCCGTCGCCATCGTTCCACGCTCGCTTCGCAGGCTCGCCGGCATCCAGCGCCACGCGATCGACATGGCTGCGATCGCGGCCGTTGCGGCGTCGCCGTTCGTGATCCGACTGCCGTTGATACGTTCGGCGCCCGCGCTTCTCGTCGGGACGCGCAC
>CBIHQZ010000857.1:0-3692 GCA_966212315.1 uncultured Myxococcales bacterium | reverse complement strand
CTCGCCATCGGCGCGGTGCCGCGCGCGAACGGTCGGTACTTCGCGCTCGATGCGAACGACGGTTGCCGCGGGGTCGTGGGCGAGACGGCGCGCGATCGCTGCTGGCGCGAGGTCGCGATCCGCGCGTTGCGTGCAGCGCCACGGCGATGGGTGCAGCTCGCGTTCGTGAAACTCGATCACACCGTCTCGTACGAGAGCTTTCCGATCGGCTACCTCCGTGAAGCGCATGCCATCGACGTGGACGAAGTGCGCGAACGAACCCTGCGCCGCGCGATCACGTTCCCGTGGCGCGTGCTCGTCACCTTCGCGTTCCTCGCGCTGCTTCCACTCGGTGCGCGGCGTCCGCTCGGCGACGGCGCTCGACTCTCGCTCGCGACCACCGTCTCGATGCTCGCTACGCATCTGATCTTCTTCGGCGGCGATCGTTATCACCTGCCGCTCGTGCCGTTCGTCGTCGTCGTCGCAGCGTGCGGACTGCGCGATGTGCCATGGCCGCGCGTGAGGCGTGCACGTCTCGTGATGAAGCCCGCGAACGCATCGCGCTGACCCACGCGTTCGCGCGCCGATTTCAACTCTTCGACAACGCTTCTTTGCGCGCGAGATGCGTCGCCGAAAAGTTCGTGTCGAGCACTCGCCCACGTACGATTGCCTTGTCGCGAACACACGCAGTCGAGCCCGCGTCGACTCCCTGTCCACAGCGACCATCGAACGCATGGCGTCATTCGAGATCATCCTGGGCGCGACTCTTCGTGAGTCGCATGGTTCCAACATCCGACTCGACGCTCCCGACACGGAGTTGCTCGACATGGTGATCGATGGCGAGCGCTTCAGCGCCGCGTCGGCCCCTGATCAAGCAGCGCTGGTGTTGCGCGACCTCGTGAGTGCCGGCATTGCCGTCCTCGAGGGTCGAAGCGCGAAGTCGATCGTGCCGCTCGGCGATGCGCCGTGGGAGCTGTGCCTCGTCGGCGCAGGTTCGACGGTGCACGTGAGCTTGTTCCGTGCGGGGCCATTGCCCGATGTGAAGTTTCTCGATCGCCCGGTCGCGTCGACCGAACTCGCCCAGCAAGCGCGCGTAGCATTCGCGTCGCTGCGCGATGTCGTCTCGCCCGCGTTCGCGATGGAACTCGACGAACTGATCGCGCGCCTCGCGGTCGCCGCCGCGTCTCCGGCCGCACCTGCCGATCGCATTCCCGATCAGCTCGTGCGCTGGCGCAGCACCGCCGGCGATCGCCCCATCGAGCTGGCGTTCGAGAGCGTCATCGCCGGTGCGTTCTCGCGCGACGGCGATTCGGTTCTCGCCGACCTCCACGCACTGCTCTTCCGCGGTCGACTCACGTTCGACATTCGCGGACAGCGTGGTGAGCTCGCCCCCGGCTTCGTGTTCCTGCAACTCGAACGTCTCGTCTCACTCTGCCGCCCGTTGATGGAAGCGTGCGCGCAGCGTCGTGCGCTCCATCTCCGCGTCGCAGCGGGGACGTCGATGCTCGGATTGCGACTCGGCACCGACGGAAAGCTCGCCCTCTCCATCGCGCGTCCGGGCGCCGCGACGTTCACAGCGCCGGCACTCGCGCCCCGGGACTTCGTGCTTCCCGTGGTCGACGCCGCACTCGCGATGGCCCGCTCCGCCGTGGAGTGCGATCGATCGCGCGCCCGCAATCTCCGCCTCCGCGCGCTGCGCACCGAAGCGCGCGCCGTGCGTCGCATCGTCGCGAATCTCAACAGCGTGCAGTCCAAGGTGAACGACGATCCCGCGCCGTACCGTGCGAGCGCGGTCGGCGCCAAGCCGAACTCGGGTCACGCGCCCACTTCGACCATCGATCTCACCTACGCGAGTCGGCTCCGCTACGCGCAGCGATGGCGCGTCGAAGTCGAAGGCATCGATCTGCGCGGCACGTTGAACTGCGGCGATCGCATGATCGTCCCCGGCGTTCGCGAGACCTTCGCGATCGACAAACGCAGCGGCCGTGCGATCTGGTCGCTGCCGCTCACCCGGGCAGCGACAACGCTCGCGGGCGGCGACATCTTGCGATTGAGCTCGCGTGGCGAAGTCGAACTGCGAGATGTGAACGACGGCGAAGTCCTCTGGCAGAGCCGCATCGCACCGCGCGTCGGCGCGCCGGCTCTCGCGTGCACCGTGAGCGCCGCAGGCATGCCGCGAGTCGTGGTGCTGGCCGAAGGCGAGAAGCGCCTGGTCGCGCTCGATCTGCGCACCGGCGAACCGCGCTGGCGACACACCGCACGATCGGGCGGAACGTTCCGTCTGCGCCGCGTCGGCAAGCTTCTCATCGTGGCCTCGGGCGACTCGTCGATCACGGCGCTCGATGCGACCACCGGCGATGTGGTGTGGCGCTTCGTCGGTCCCGCGACGTTCCATCTCACCCCCACTGTCTACCGCGACACGGTTCTCGCGCTCGCCGGCGCTCCCGGTCGCGGCCCGACGCGTGTGTTCGCGATCGATGCGTACACCGGTGCGCTGCGTTGGACCGCCGAGAATCAGGGATCGCCGATGAGCGTCGTCGTCGGCGCGCACGATGTCGTCGCCCTCGCCGTTGCAGGTCGTGAAGGCGCAATGATCGTCGCGCACGATCTCGCCACCGGCGCGCTTCGCTTCAAGGCCCCGCTCGGTACCGCCGCGGTGCCGGGCAACATGCTCGCGCTCACCGCGTTCGACGAACTCGTCGTCGCGAATCTTCCCACCGGACGCGTCGTCGCCGTCGATGCCGCGCAGGAAGACGTTCGCTGGGCTCGCACCCTCGCAGCACCGGTCGCGGACGACACCCCGCGTCGCATGGACATCCAGCTTCGCGCCGGCGCGCTCTATGTTCCGCAGTCGTCGCTCGCCGTCCTTCGTCCCAGCGATGGCGGCGTGATCGCGCAGGTCGAAGCATGCGACCTCGTCCCCGATCTCCTCCAGATCGACGACGAGTGCACGATGTACGTCGGCGAAGAGAGCGGCTACCTCGGTTGCTACGAGCTCGGCGCCCGCCTCGCAGTGCTTCGCTCGCTGAATTAGCGACCGCTCCCCCGCATCTTCACGTCGCCGAACGACACTTCAATCGCGAAGAAGACTCCCCCGCTCTGCACGTCGGTGCACGCTGACTCCCCGACGACACTTCGCAGTGCAAACGCGCGAGTGTCGTCCGAAGAGGCGCATGCATTGAGTGATCTCGTTTGATCGGGCGAGCGTGACGGGTCTGCGATTCGGAGCGCGCACATCTCCCACAACGCCGCCGCGATCTTGGCCCTCCCCCTGCGCGCCGCGTGACTCGCGTTCTATTCTCTCTCCGTCTTCGTAAAACGGGAGGGAACGCAGAATGCCAGACGACGCGAACGCATCGCCGGCCCGAGTCAATCCGTGGCGCGGACCGCATCCGAAGCTCGATCACAGTCCATTCGTTCGCCAGCGCGAATCGGTTCCGCTGCCAGGGCAGAACGATCTCGTGCCCGTCGACAACACGGAGGCAGTGACGTGGGCACTCACCGCGATGGCGAAAGACTTCTTCGCGTACCCGCGTTGGCTCGTCGTCGTACCCGGCACTTCCGAAGTCCCCCACCATCACACCGCGTACACCCATCAACCAGGGGACGTGGATGGCGTCGACATCATCTCGCCCGAGTACAGAGCGCGCGTCGATCACGCTGAAGCGCTGCTGCGAAAGAACCAGACCGCGTCGATCCTGATCTCGGGCGGA
>CBIHQZ010000856.1:0-3693 GCA_966212315.1 uncultured Myxococcales bacterium | reverse complement strand
ATCGTGTCGAAGCCGGCCGCGCTGCAATCGCTCGTCGACGCGCTCGTCCGCTCGGCGGCGGGCGCGCGCGCAAAGACCGAAGCCGGTTTCTAGCGCTTCGATCGATGCACTAGCTCCCACACGCCGCGCTGGCTGCGCTTCGCTCTCGCTCGGGCCGAATCGAAACGCATGTCGCGCGCGACACACCGATTTCGATCGGTCCTGCGACGACCACTCGATTCCGCCCGCGCTCCTTCGCGGCGTACATCGCGACATCGGCTCGCTCGACGAGACTCTCGATCGTGTCGTCGGCCGACAGCGATGTCACGCCGATCGAAAGTGTCACGGACATCGTGCCGCCCCGCCCATCGCCGAAGGGCTCGGCTTCGATGGCTCGACGCAGGCGCTCGGCGGCGATGCCCGCGCCTTCCACCGGCGTTCCCGGCAACACGACGACGAACTCTTCTCCGCCCCAGCGCGCGGCGGCATCGGAGCCGCGAAGCTGTCGCTTCAACATCGTGGCGAGGTGCACGAGCAACGCATCGCCGGCGGCGTGACCGCGCCGGTCGTTCACGGTCTTGAAGTGATCGACGTCGAGAAGCAAGAGGGACATCGGCGCGGCGTACCGGCGCGAACGATCGACCTCGTTCGCGAGGACCGAACCGAACGCACGGCGATTCATCGCGCCAGTAAGCGGGTCGGTCGACGCGAGCCGTTCGGATTCCTCGACGAGAGCCGTCATGCGGATCGCGCCGCCGAACTCTCTCGCAACGAGCGTCACCAGACCGTGGACGTCGTCGTTCGAGGCGAGCGGCGAGATGGCGAACTTTCCGACGATCACGTTTCCGAATCGCACCGGGCAGACGATCACTGTCGGGACATCGGACGCGGCTCGGGCATCTTCGTCCGTCACGCGCAGGATCTCGACGCCGTCGTCGAGTTCGAGCGCGATGCGCGCTTCGCGTTCGGCCTCCACCCCGTCGAGCGGATGGTGATGGATCGCGGCCCGCTCGGGCGTATACGAAACGAGAGACAGCCAGCGGTACCCGATGAGCTGTGAGAGGAACTGCGAGAACGCATCGAACAGTCGGTCGAAAGAACCGCAATTCGAGAGCCCGCGAACCTCCGACGCGATGACCGAATCGAACAGTGCTGCATCGAGATGTCGTGCGATGCGATCGCGAATGTCGATGCCACCACTCAACTGCATGAAGAACGGCGTCACTTTCGGCGCGGCGTCGATGGCTCGCGACTGGGCCCGCATCAGATCGCCGATCCTGCCTTTCGGCACGTACGCCGTCGCCCCTGCCCGCTCGGCCCAGAAGCGACTCCGCGGGTCGTCGTCCTCACCGCGCAAGACGACCGGCACGTCGGCGGTCGCAGGTTCCGCGCGAAGGAGCCGGCAAAGCTGGATGCCCGAAATGCTCGGCATCCATAGATCCGCGATGACTGCATCGGGCGGCGCCTCGAGTGCCATGTTCGCGGCGATCGCCGCATCCGCCGCGCACTCGACGCTGTAGCCCTGCGCACGCAGTCGTCGCGCCAGAATCTCGCGTCGCTCTTCGGCGTGCTCGACGAGCACCACGCGTCGTTGGGTTTCGTTCATGTCCGATGAATCGGCACGAACGCGGCGTGCTTTACGCCGAAACGAGCGTCAGTCGCGGATTCGACGTGCCCGTCGAGGCCGGCGCGCTCTCGGGAATCATGAAGCGGACGAGCGTGCCGCGTCCCCGCACGGACGCGACGGTGGTCTCGCCGCCGAGCCTTTCGCATGCGTCGAAGAGCGCGCCGAAGCCGATGCCGCGGCCCGAGGTGGTCGTGACGACACCGCGGGTCGAAAGCCCCGATCGAAGCGCATCGACGAGGTGCTCGTGTGTGTCCGCAGGCAATCCGCGAGAACGCGCGCGACGCCGAACGCCCTCCCAGTCGATCCCACGTCCGTCGTCTTCGATCTCGATGGCGATCGACGCCCCGCTGCGAACCGCGCGGAGCGTAACGGTCCCGACCGACTCCTTGTGGGCCATCTCGCGATCCCACGGCGTCTCGAGTCCGTGGTCGACGGCGTTGCGCGCGGCGTGCACGAGAATCGACCAGAACGGAGCCCACCGCTGCCGCGGTACACGGATTCGATCGTCATCGACGACGACGCGGATCTCGCCCTTGCCGAGACGGCGCGCGAGCATCGCCGCCTGCGTGCCGACGTGACGGAGCCGGGCCGCGACGGGTTCGCCCGTCCATGATGCGAGCCGCCTTTCGGTCTCGCTGCGCGACGCGCCGCGACGCACCGAATCGATCGCGCTCTCGAGTTCACCGCGTTCGATCTCGACGCGATCGGCGTCGCCGGAACCACCGACTCGGCGAACCGCCGCGACGATCATCGACCAGCGGCTTCGCAACTTGAATGCGTCGGTGCGGTCGGCGACGGCGGACTCTACGATGCGCGCCTCGGCTTCGTGACACAGCGACGCAAGTGATTCGAAACCGAACGCCTGGAAGTTCCCCTTGAGCGTGTGCCATGCCCGCGCCACGTCGATCGAATCTCCCTCGGCTGCCGTCGCACGCGCGACGAGTGCATCGGCCTCTTCGCAGAAGTCGAGAAAAGCAAAACGGTCGTCGAGCAGCGCGCGGATCGCGGCGGTCAACTCGCGTTGCTCGAACTGCGTCCGCTCGTGCTCCACGCGTTGCGTGACGTCCGAGATCACGACGATCACCGCCTCGAGCCAGGCGCCGCCGAAGATGGGCCGGTAGTTCAGCTCGAAGTGCGAGCTGCCGTGCTCGATGCGCTTCGGAAGCTGATCGAGCATCACTTCGCGAGGGAGCGACGACTCGAGCAGCCACTCCCAACTCACCTCGAGCAACGTCGCGGCGTGGGGATCGATCGGACGAAGGTACTGCCAGAGCGTGTCGCCGACCTTCGGCGGGCCGAGCCAGGTCGCGACGATGTTCGAATACTCTCCGCGAATGGCGCCGGTCGGATCGAGGGTCAGAAAGCCCTGCCCGATGCTGTCGAGGACTACTCGCAGTTCGCCGTTGCGGGTCTGGAGTTCGTCCGCGTGCCGGTCCGCGATGGTCTTCAGTCCCGCCACGACGCGCGCCGTGCGAGCGGTTCCGATCGCGATGAAGAGCGCGAGGACGAACACGCAGGCCGACGTGATCGCCAGTGTGCGGCGCCGCCCCACGAACTCTGCACGCGAGATCTCGACGACCATCACACCGCGCCGCCCCGCGCTTGCGATGACCGGGCCCTCGATGCGCAGGAAATTTCCGTGCTCGGACAACTCGATCGCGCGCGACATCGAAGGTGCATCCGACGCCAAGCGACCGTGTGACTCGAGCAGGCGTCCGTCGTCGCGGAAGAGCGCGATGCCCATGACGAGTCGATCCTGCGCCACGCTCTCGAACATCTCGTGCACGCTCGAGCCACCCTCGGTCGCGAGGGCAGGCCGCACGCCATCGGCGAGGATGCCGAAGGTGGTTCGTGCACGCGCGTGAAGCGAACCATGCAGATCGGCGATCTGCATGGCCGGGAAACAGATGGCGGCGAAGGCGACGAGCGCGATCACGGCCGCGACACACGCGGAGAGTTTCGTGAGTTGCACGTGAGGCAGACGCGCGGCGATCCACGATCTTCGCGCCGAGATCTTCGTCTTCTTCATCGCGGCATCCGCGGCGCGAGCGTGCGAAGCGATTCCGGCCTCACGATGGTCCACGGCG
>CBIHQZ010000855.1:0-3702 GCA_966212315.1 uncultured Myxococcales bacterium | reverse complement strand
CGCGACGGGAACTACGCGGCGGCCACCGCGCGCGTGCGAATCGTGCCGCCCCCCGCGGTCGATCCCGATGCAGGCGTGCCGCTCCGAAGCGTCGAAGTCAGCGGCGGATGCACGTGCAGCGCGGGGATCGGGCGCTTCGCGAGCGATGCACCCACGCGCGGATTCGCGGCCGTGACGGCCGTGCTGGCGCTGATTGCCGCACGACGACGCTCCCGTGTCGGTGCGTCAAAGAAACGCACGGCGCTCGCTGGAATTCCACGGGATTGTTGACCCGTCTGCGCGCGCCGGACTACGCTCCGACCGCTCGCCCTCGCGAGAAATCACTGCATGGATCGCGCAACAGCTCGCACCGCCGCACGCATCCTGCGCATGCTCCCTCGGGAACGCATCACGCGCGCGATCGGCCATCTCACCGAGGCGCGTGTCCCGCGCGCCGTGCTCAACCCCGTGCTCGACGTGTACACGCGCGCATACAACGTGGATCTCGGCGAAGCCGTGGTTCCCGACGAGGGGTTCAGCACTTTCAACGACTTCTTCACCCGCAAGCTGCGTGATGGCGCACGGCCGGTCGATCCCGCCGCCGATGCGATCATCTCGCCGGCCGACGGACGACTCGACGACGCCGGTCCGATCGATCCGCTGCGGACGTTCCTGATCAAGGGCCAGCGCTACGACGCGACCACGTTGCTCGGGAGCCACGACGACGCAGCCCGATTCGCCAACGGCGAGTACGCGATCGTGTACCTCTCGCCCCGCGATTATCACCGCGTGCACTCGCCGATCGAAGCCGACGTCACGCACGTGCGGCACATCCCGGGCACGCTCTATCCGGTCAACGAATTCGGCGTGCGCCACGTGCCGGGTCTCTTCGCGCAGAACGAGCGCGTGGTGATCATGCTCGAGTCGAAGCAGTTCGGCGCCATCGCGATGGTGATGGTCGGCGCGATGGTCGTCGGCAAGATCACGCTCGCGTTCGACGGACCGCCGCGCCCCGACCACGGCGGCGCGATCGCAGAACGACACTACGGCGGCAACGGACCGCATCTCGCCAAGGGCGATGAAGTCGGCGCGTTCCTTCTCGGCTCCACGGTCGTGATGCTGATGGAGCGCGCGGGTGGCCGCGGATACGATTTCGCACCGAACGTGATCGGTACTCACGTTCGCTTCGGGCAGGCGATCGCACGACGGAGCAAGGGATGATCGACGATCGCGGCAAGCCGCCCGACGGATCAGGGACCGACGACAACGTCGAGATCCTCGCGGACGCTGCGCTCGCAGCGCGAAGGCGTCCGACACGGAAGCTTCGTGTGCCGAACGACCCGGTGCCGCGTCGCGTGGATGCGGAAGGGTCCGCCGACGATCTCGACACGACAGCGGTCGACCCGAACCACGGCGAGGCGCGTGTCTCGTCGCCGGGCATCGCGACGAATGCCGACGAGTCCACGCCGCGATCGCGATCGGTTCCGCCGCCGCCTCGCGCATCGACGCGTCCGCGCCCCGGTTCCATTCCCCCGCCGCGCCCCGGTTCGATTCCGCCGCCGCGCCCCGGTTCGATTCCGCCGCCGCCGCGAGTGCCTTCGATCCCCGCTCCGCCGGTCGCCTTCTACGACGACAGCTACGACGCCAACGACCGAACGATTCCGTCGATGGACATCGTCGATCCGCCGGTGGTCGTCGCACCGGCACCGTTACCTCCATCCATGCCGAGCGATGACGGCGGTGGCGTGGTCCGTCAGGTTCGCCGCCGCATCAAGAGCGTCGGCACCGGAAGCAAGCCGCCCCCTCCGCGCCCGTTCGTCGAACAGGCGCCGCCGCCGTCGCAACACGACGACTTCGCGATTCCCGCCGCGGCCGACGCGCACGTCGAACTCGGTGACGACTTTGCGGTTCCTCCCGTCGATCTCGAGATGACCCAGCCGGGCGCCGAAGCGTTGAGGGCGCCGGCGATGCCGAACGTCTCGCTCGCGCACGATGCTGCGGATCTGAGCGACAGCGACATCTCTCTCGAGGAATCCAGCGAGTCCGCCGAAGAGGAAGTGCTCGAAGAGCCGACCGAGGAGATCACGATCCCCGAGGAGTTGCTCGAGCGTGAGCGCCGCCGCCCGCCGGTTCCCGCGGCTGCGCGCGCGACGATTCCCGACGCGAAGAAGCCCCCCGCACCGCCGCCGGCGCCGCCGAAGGTCGAGAAGTCGAAGTCGAAAGAAGAGCCCGTACCGCAGCCGCGCAAGAAGCGCCGGCCGTGGTGGGAGGAGATGTTCAACGACGACTACTTCCGCGCGATGCCGAAGTACACGCCGTCGCAGATCAAGGTCGAGGGTGACTTCATCGAGCAGTCACTCGGCGTCGAGAAGGGCGCCGTGGTGCTCGACATCGGTTGCGGCGACGGACGCCAGGCCATCGAACTGGCGACGCGCGGCTACGAGATGATCGCGCTCGATCTCTCGCTCCCGATGCTCTCGCGCGCGGCCGATGCGGCGCAGGATCGTGACGCCAAGCTGAACTTCCTCCACTCGGACATGCGCGAGATGGAGTTCAACGAGATGTTCGATGCGGCCTACTGCACCAACACCTCGTTCGGCTTCTTCGAGGACGACAAGAACACCGAAGTCGTTCAGCGGATCCACCGTGCACTCAAGGTCGGCGGAACGTTCCTGCTCGACGTGGTCAACCGCGACTACGCGCTGCAATCGCAGCCCGCGATGACCTGGTTCGAGGCCGACGGCTGCGTGTGCATGGAAGAAACGAGCTTCGACTACATCAAGTCTCGGCTCCAGGTGAAGCGCACCATGATCATGGACGACGGTCGGCAGAAAGAAGCAGAGGCGAACATCCGTCTCTACTCGCTGCACGAACTCGGACTGATGCTCCACCAGGCCGGCTTCCGCATCGTCGAAGTGTCGGGCGGGCTCCGCACCGCCGGCGCGTTCTTCGGTTCGGCGTCGCAGCAGATCATCATCCTCGCGCAGAAGCAGAAGCGCCCCGAGTCGACGACGGCGACGTATGCGAGTGCGACGGGGCCCGCAGCGCCGGCGGCGGTGAGTGCGACGGTGTCGATTCCGCCCGAGAAGAAAGAGTAGCGTTCACCCTCACTCGGCAGCTGAAGCTGCGAGCTACGGTCCCGAAGCTTCGCCTGCGCGAAGCTCGCGGTGACGGGGATGAAGACCTCACCGCGGTTTTCACTGCGTGAATCAGTCGAGCGCGATGAGTGCGACTCGGACGGACGCGATCGCGGCCGAAGCCGCACGCGAGCACCATAACAATCCCCCGCGATCGCAGACCTCTCCCCCTCACCGTCACCGCTGATTCGCGTTCCCCTCTCCGACTCGTGCCCGCGCTCGACCGCTGAGCGCGAGGCTCCAGCCGAAGAGGGGCTCCCTCGAATCGCTGGGTTCACGACGCATGAAGCGCTTGTCCCTCTTCGGCCGGCGCGTGCGAGATCAGATCGATTGCGGTGCCGGTCGGAGAGGGGCGATCGAGGCCGCAGCCCGGTGCTGGGGAGAGGTCTGCGCGACGCGATGATTCGACAGCTCTTCAACCCTCGGCCGGACGAGGAAACACTCGCGCGCCCGGACATGCGTCCACGATGCGCTGCAACGCAGCGCCGAGGATCCCTGTGTCGACGAGATCGACGAACTGCGGTTTCACCCGGATAATTCACTCGGCGAGCGACCGCGGCATCATCGTTGGCCGGGAATTTAAGTG
>CBIHQZ010000854.1:0-3708 GCA_966212315.1 uncultured Myxococcales bacterium | reverse complement strand
CGTCGGTGAGTTCCTGATCATCACCGGCAGCTTCTCGAGCGACCTGCTGCAGATCTCGTATCACTGCACCACGAACCTCGATGGCCAGCGCATCTGCGACATCGCGGGGATGGGCCCGCTCTACGCGACGCTCGCCGCGCTCGGTGTGCTCTTCGGCGCGATCTACATGCTCGACGTCGTGCAGAAGGTCTTCTTCGGACCGAACCAGAACCCGAAGAACCAGCACCTCACGGATCTCACCGATCGCGAGATCACCGCACTCGTTCCGCTGTGCCTGATGATCCTCGTGATCGGCGTGAAGCCCGAGTACTTCACCTCGCGCATCGAGCCCGACGTCGTGACCTGGATCGACGCCTACAAGCACAAGCGCGAACAGACCACGCGTCCGTCGGCGACCGACGTCTATCTCCTCCCGGCCGAGACCGCCGCCGCAGCAGCAGCAGCGCCGAGCGCACCGCAAGTGGTGCCGCCGACGCCGCCGCGCGGTGGTGGACCGGTCGCACTCGTTGCCCCTTCGGAGCCTTCGCGATGATCCCCAACATCGTTCTCTACATCATCCCGATCGTCATCCTCGCCGCGGGCGCGATGGTCCTGATGATGGCCGACGCGTTCCAGCCCACCGAGGGCGGGCTCGCGATTCCGACCGCGTTCTTGCACTTCGCAGCGGCCGCCGCGGCGTTCGCGCTCTGGACCACGGCGGGCAATCCCGCGGTCGTCGCCGACGCGAACCACGTGCTCGGCAACTACCTCGCGTTCGATCGCCAGACGCTCTTCCTCGACATGGTGATCGCGCTCGGCGGAACGCTGGCGGCACTGCTCGCGGGCGGATACCTCGCCGAGCACGGTCTCGAACGCGGCGAGTTCTACACCTTGCTCACGTTCTCGTCGGCGGGCTGCATGATGCTCGCGAGCGCGAACGACCTGGTGATGCTCTTCATCGGTCTCGAGACCCTCTCGCTCGGCGTGTACGCCCTCACCGGCTTCCGTCGCACGAGCCCGCGCTCGAGCGAAGCGGCCCTCAAGTACTTCCTGCTCGGCTCGTTCGCGGCGGCGCTGTTGCTCTACGGCTCGGCGCTCCTCTACGGCATCTCGGGCCACACCGACTTCGTCGGGATCCGCACCGCGCTCGCGCAGCCGATGACGGCGCCCGAGGAGCTTCTCGCGCAGCAGACCGACGAGAACGCACGCGCTGCGATTCGCGCGTTCTACGAAGTGCAGCAGACGGTGCGCGATCGCGTGTCGATCGTCGCGATGGTGCTGATCCTCGTGGGCCTCGCGTTCAAGATCTCCGCGGTGCCGTTCCACATGTGGACGCCCGATGCGTACGAAGGCGCGCCCACGCCGGCGACGGCGTACATGGCCGTCGCGGTGAAGGCGGCCGCGTTCGGTGCGCTCATTCGCGTGATGCTCGGCGTGTTCGGTGATCCCACCGGCGCCGCGTCGATCGCGGGCGGCTGGCCGGCAGTGCTCGCGTGGATCGCGGTGCTCACGATGACCGTGGGCAATCTCATCGCGGTCGCGCAGAGCAGCGTGAAGCGCATGCTCGCGTACAGTTCGATCGCGCACGCGGGTTACATCCTGCTCGGCATCGTCGTCGCGCCGCGCACCGAGCCGCTCGCGGGAACGAACCTCACGGTGGGACAGAGCGCGCTCGCCGCGGTGCTGTTCTATCTCCTCGCGTACACCGTCTCGAACGCAGGTGCGTTCGGGTCGCTGATCCTCGCGGGTCGTCGTAACAAGGAAGCGGTTTCGTACGACGACATCGCCGGCCTCGGTAAGCGCTATCCCGCGGCCGCTCTCGCGATGACCTTCTTCATGCTGTCGCTCACGGGCGTTCCGCCGACCGTCGGCTTCTTCGCGAAGTTCTACGTCATTCGCGCCACGCTCGACGCCGGCTACACCTGGCTCGCGGTCATCGCGGTGCTCAACAGCGCTGTCGCCGCGTATTACTACCTGCGCGTGCTGGTGAAGATGTACATGCACGAGCCGCCGCCCGGACATCCGCGCGCGGAGCCGATGGACTCGGGCTTCGTGTCACTCACGCTCGTTGCCGCCGCGATCCTGGTGATCTGGTTCGGCATCGCGCCGACGCGGTACATCCAGATGGCTGTCGAAGCCGTCCGCACGGTGGCCGCCTCGTGATCGCTCGCACCGGCGCGATCCTCTTCGTAGCCGGTGCCGCCTTCGCGACGCCGGCCTGTTCGCATCGCGAAGCATCTCCTCCCGCTCCTGTTCACTCGACCGCACCTCCCGCTGCCGACGCACGCGCGACCGCGCGCGCCGATGCTCACGTCGACGCGCCGCCCGCGCGTCCTGCGGGCCCGACCGGCACCGTCGAAGGCGTCGTGTATCTCGACGCGCCGATCCGTCGCGGCCCGGCGATCCCGGTGCCGAGTGGCTGGACCGGACCAACGCATCCGGGCTGCAGCGACGCCGCGCTTCGTTACGCGTGGCCGTTCGACACCACGACACCGGGCGTCTTTCCGGGAGCACTCGTGGCCGCCGAAGCGCACTCGGACGTCGCCGCGCCGGCTGTCGACCGAGTGCTCACGTTCCGCGACTGCGACATCGTTCCGCGCGTGCTCTTCGCGCGTGAGCACGACCGGATCATGTTCCACGCCGACACGCGCCAGAATCATCTGCCGCATGTGACGGGCTCGGGCGCGAGCATCGATCAGGTGCTCATCCCGGGGCAGAGCGATGTCGAGCGACGGCTCCCGGGACCCGGGCGCTATCCGGTGACTGTGCGCGATCTCCCCGAGTTCGTCGGCGCGGTCGTGATGGTGTTGCCGAATCGCTTCATCGAGACGACCGACACGCAGGGCCGCTTCCGTTTGACCGACGTGCCAGTCGGCAACGTCCTCGTGCACGCGTGGTATCCGGGTACCGAGGAAGCGCGCAACGTCGTCGCCGTGCATGCGAACGCGACGTCGACGGTGGAGTTCCATCTCCATCAGCCTGCCGAGCCCACGCCGCCACCGCCCTCACGCGGCGATGCGGGCCGCGCGCCCGAGTGACTTGGGCCCGGCGGCCGAAGCCACGGCAACGCCTCCGAAGCCTCACCTTCGTCAGGCTCGCGATGTCGCATCGAACGCACCGGCGGGTCTCTTCGAAGAGATCTCGAGGGAACAAGCAGTCAGCGCGAGCTTCGCGCAGGCGATGCTTGGGACGCGTTGCCGCGGGTTCACCCGCCGGGAATCCCTCGGCGGCCGCTACGGCGCCGACGGTCCCACGCGCCCGTGAAAGCTCGCGGGATCGCCCGCGCGCACCGGCCATGCGATCCGCCCGATCGCGGCCTCGACGCACGCGAGTTGCGCGGCGTTCGGGATGCACCCCTGCACGTCCCACGTGACGCCGCTGGTCAGCTGCGGGCGACGCGCGTTGGTGGCGACCGCAACGTTGAGATGGCAGCGATCGGCGTCGTAACTCGGAAGGCACGCCACGACGTCGACGGTGCGCAGCAGCTCGCCGCGCGGGTCGCGTCCATCGAGGGTGAAGTCGGTTTCGAACGGCGCGCCGGCAGCGAACCGCGCCACCCGCACGCGCGGCGTCGCGCGACGAATGCAACGCTGCTCGTCGGGTGACCAGGTCACGCCGTCGGGCGCGGTCGCGGTGAGACGACCGGTGCGCGGATCGAACGCGGCGTGCATACGAATCGACCATCCGTCGTTCGGAAGACACCCGCGCAGTGCGCCGACGAGCGACACC
>CBIHQZ010000853.1:0-3713 GCA_966212315.1 uncultured Myxococcales bacterium | reverse complement strand
CAGGCGTGTTGCGCGGGCTCGCGCTGCGATTCGTTCAGCGCGTGCACCGAGGGCGCGTGCCAGGCGTGCGGCGCATCCGGGCAGGTGTGCTGCGCCGGGCACACGTGCGGCGGAACGTTCGCGGTCTGCAACAGCCGCGAGCGCTGCGAGGGCTGCGGCGGCACGGGCGAAGCGTGTTGCGATCTCGGTCCTCCGTGCCTCGAAGGGTTGTCGTGTGGTGGCGGCGTCTGCGTGATGCCCACATGCGGCGGTCGCGGCGGGCCGTGCTGTCCGGCATCGAGCGGGCGGACGTGCCTCGACGACAACGCGCTTTGCGATCCCACCTCGAGCACGTGCGTGTCGTGCGGAAACTTCGGCGAGCCGTGTTGCGCGGGGTCGACCTGTTTCCCGAGCGGCGCCCATTGCCGCGGCACCATGTGCGGCACGTGAGCCGTCCCCTGCGGTAAATCGCGCGCCGTTTCCGCGTCGGTGCGAACATGAGGCGCTCGATGCCGCGCACTCATCCCGCTCTTCGTTGGCTCGTGCTGGCCTCGCTCGCGGCCGGCCTCTCGCTCCGCATCGCGCTCCATCGCTGGGACCCGAGCGTGATGTTCTCGCTGGTGTTCACGATGTTCGGCATCGCGTTCACCGCGCGTCCGAAGGCGACGGACAAGAACGCGGACGATCCGGTCGCACGTGGGATCGTGACGGGCATCGTCTTGTTGGTCTGCATCGTGCTCGTCGTGTCGGGCTGGCTGACCGTGCAGACCTTCGCGCCGATGGTGGTGGCGGTGATCGCACTGGCCTGGGCGCTCGTGCTGCGAAGATTCACCGTGCTCTTCGTGGTGCCGCTCCTGGCGCTGCTGCCGATCGCGTACTGGCAGGTCGCCGCATTGCGATCGGGGGGCGAGCGCGATCGCCTGCTCGGCGTGGCGCCCGATTCGATCGCCCGCGTCGAGTTCCGTGCGCGTCACGAATCCCGCTCGTTCGTCGTCACCGATCGCGGCGCGCGTGCGTTCATCGCCGAGCGATTGCACCGGGCAGTGCCGCTCTATCCGAACCACGAGGGGATCGCCGACGAATGGCAGATGCGCGTGGTGCTCGCCGATGGTGCGTCCCGCGATCTGCTCATCGGTCATGGCAATCGTTCGCGCTCGTACGCATGGCTCGCGTTCACCGACGTGAACACCTACGCGTTGGACATGCGCCTCGAAGACATCCTGGCGCGTGCGTTTGCGGCGCGCGAAGGGCAGCCGCCGGCGACGACCGATGCGCATGCGTGCGAGGCCAGCGTTCGCGCGGCCTGCGCGATGACCCCGCTCTGCAATCCGGGCGGCGGTCGCGTGAATCTCTTCATCCCCGACGATTTCGGCGGCCCCGGCAGCGTCTCGTTCTTCGAGCGCGCGGAGGACTGCGCCGACTCGTACCTTCGCCGACAGTGCGTCGCGGGCGGATTCGCGTGCGCCGCCGGTGAGCCTCCGCATTGCGTCGATCTCGATCCGCAGCGATACGGCGCATCGCGCGCGGTCGCAGTCCCGATCGCCTGCGTGGGCGCGTTTCGCGAGCGTCGGTAGTGCGCCACGTCGCGGGGGCATCCTTCGGGCTCTTGTGGCGACGCATCGAGTGCGCTCGAATGGCGCCGGTGCGCGCACCCGCACCGAGGAGGCTTCGATGCTTCGCACTCGTCGCATCGCCACGCTGGCGACCGCACTCATCCTGACCGCCTGCACCGGCACATCGACACCGGACGCAGGCCACGACGGCGCCATCGACGCGCGCACCGACGGATCGCTGGACGCGCGTATCGACGCACCGGCCGACACGCTTGCAACCGACGACACGCCGGTCGACGCACAAAACGACGCTCCCGCGGTCGACCCGCTCGATCCATCGCTCGCCCCCGCGGTCGACACGAACCCGGCGAGCTACCCCTCCAACGTCTGGATCACCGGACCGCTCGTGAAGCTCACCCCGAGTGCGATGCCGGGCACCACGCATTGGGCGTTCGTCTCGGCAGCGCGCAACGAGATCGAGAGCTTTCAGGTCCACGTGCGAGCAGGCACTGCGTCGCTCGCGCTGGATGTCACGATGAGCGATCTCACCGCCGCGCACGGCACCACCGTCATCGCGGGCGCGGATCACGTATTCGTCTCGCGCGAGGCCTATCTCGACATCACGCGTCTCTCCGACGCGAACGGCACGCTCGGACGCCTGCCCGATCCGCTCGTCCCATCGCGCGACCGATACTTCCACGAAGCGCGCAATGCATTTCCCGTCACGATCCCAGCGGGTGAAACACGCAGCGCCTGGATCGACGTTCACGTTCCGGCCGGCACGCCGAGCGGCTACTACAGCGCCACCGTGACCGTCCGCGACGGAAGCAACGTCGTCGCCACCCTCCCCGTTCGCCTCGCGGTGTGGAACTTCGAACTTCCGTCGACCGCGACGCTCGCGAGCACGTTCGGCATGTCGTGGAACGGCCTCTGCACCGAGGCGTACGGGGGCTACGCGCAATGCGGGATGTTCCCCGGCGGCAACGGCGACGCCGACCGCGGCACCGAGCGCACGCACATCGTCGAGTCGACGTTCTTCCTCGATCATCGCGTCACCATCGGCGACACCGTCTACGCCGCGCCGCGAAACACCGACTGGACAGCGTTCGACGCAGCCTACGGTCCGCTGATGAACGGCACCGCGAGCACCCTGCTCACCGGCGCGCATCTCACCGCGCTGCGCTACTCGCAGACGATCACCGACGTGCCTTCGATCCAGCGCTGGGTCGATCACTTCAGCGCCGTCGGCTGGAGCGACCGGTTGTTCTTCTATCACTGCGACGAGCCGCCCAACGGATGCAGCTTCACGACCGCGCAAACCGAGAGCACGAGCGTGCACGGATCGACGCCGCCGGGGCGTTATCTCCTCACGACCGACATCGCGCATTCGACGACGAACAACATGCTCGACGCGATCGACACCATGGTGCCGGTCGTCGACTACATGCATCCGCGACGCGGAACCGATCAGCGTCCGCTCTACGATGCGTGGCTCGCGCGCCGCAGCACCAATCGGCTCTGGTGGTATCAGTCGTGCGATCAGCACGAAGCGTGTTCCGCCGGCGCCGGTGGAGGGGCGCAGAGCACGTGGCCTTCGTACATGGTCGACGCGTCGCCCGTGCGCAATCGCGTGTTCCAGTGGCTCGCGTATCTCTACGACGTGCGCGGCGAGCTGTACTACGCGACCGACTACTGCTGGCACGGCACCTGTGGCGGCGACGTGTGGAACACGGTCTACGCCTTCGGCGGCAACGGCGACGGAACGCTCTTCTATCCAGGCACGCCCGCGCGCATCGGTGGCACCACGCCGATCCCGGTGTCGTCGATCCGCCTCGAGCACATTCGTGACGGCATGGAGGACTACGAGTATCTCCGCATGCTCGCGGCCGCCGGCGATGCGGCGTTCGCGGAGCGCACTTCGCGCACGATCATCACGAACGCATTCACGTTCGACAACGATCCCGACCACTACATGGCGGCGCGGCGGGCGCTCGGCGATCGATTGCACCAGATGGCGCGGTGAGGGGCTTGGGACCCGGCGGCTGAAGCCACGGCAACACCTCCGAAACCTCACCTTCGTGAGGCTCGCGATGTCGCATCGAACACACCGGTGGTCCGGTCCGAACAGATCGAAGGCAACTCGCAGTCACCGCGAGCTTCGCGCAGGCGAAGCTTAGGAGT
>CBIHQZ010000852.1:0-3714 GCA_966212315.1 uncultured Myxococcales bacterium | reverse complement strand
TCGCCTCGGTCGGCGAGAACGTGCTGCTCTTCGTGTTCTTGTTCATCGGACCGGTCGAGGAGAAGCACCACGTCGATCTCGATGTGAACAGCCTCTACTGGTACTTCGTTGTCGCCGTCTGGACCGCGTTCTACCCGCTGCTCTACCTGGAAAAGGTCATCTGGCGATGAGCGCTCTCGATACCCGCGAACATGAAGGCGAGGGCATGCCGATTCTTCCAGCCCGCGATCGCTGGCAAGCGATCCGTTTTCTCGGGCCCCCGCTCGTGTATCTCGGTGATCTCGTGCTGAGCCTGATGATCGCGCCGCACGCGGCGCGGACGCATCGAAAGATGCTTCTCCACGCGGTCGCATTCACGGCGCTGCTGCTGATCGCAGCGAGCACCGTGT
This sequence comes from uncultured Myxococcales bacterium, assembly GCA_966212315.1. Taxonomy (GTDB): domain Bacteria; phylum Myxococcota_A; class Polyangia; order Polyangiales; genus CBIHQZ01. The sequence goes on along the minus strand of CBIHQZ010000852.1, from coordinate 3,325 downwards.
CGAGCATCCTGGCCATGCGACGCGATGCGACCGAGAGCGGTCGCACCATCGACCATCGACGGCGCTTCCTGGCGTGGGCCGGCATCGGACTCGGCGTGATGTCGCTCTTGCTGGTGATCGCAGGCGAGATCCCGAACCTCTTGCTGGACGCGGACGATTGAAGTCGCGCCGTCGATCGCTGCGTTCGTTGGCAATGCTGGCCGCGCTGTGCACGCCACGCGTCGCGTCGGGCTGCCCGACGCACCACACGGTGCACGCGCACGAAGTGTTGTCGTGGTGGACGTTCGATCCGTTCGCTCTCCCGCCGATCGCGCTGTTCGCGATCGGGTACATCATCGGCGCGAGACGTCTGCGCCGGCACGCCATGGGCGACGGCGGACTGCGCTGGTGGGAGAGAGCGTCGTTCGCGCTCGGAATCGTAACCCTCGTCGTGGCCCTGTGGTCGCCGCTCGATCGGTTGAGTGACATCGCGTTCGCCGCCCACATGGCGCAGCACGAACTGCTGATGCTCGTCGCCCCGCCGCTCATCGTGTTGGGTCGCCCGACCGCCGCACTCTGGTGGGCGCTGCCGCGTGATGCGCGCGCGGAGTTCGCCGCAATGGCCCGTACGCCACGTGTCCGTACCGGGTGGCGCATCGTCAGCGATCCGGTGGCCGCGCTCGTGGTGCACGGGACGATCGTGTGGGCGTGGCATTGGCCGTCGGCGTTCGAAGCCGCGCTGCACAACGAACTCGTTCATGGCGTGCAGCACGCGCTCTTCTTCGCCACCGCGGCGCTGTTCTTCTGGTCGTTACGGCAGGGACGTTATGGCAAGGGCGGGTACGGGCTGGCCGCGCTCTACGTCTTTCTGACGGCGCTACACACGGGCGTTCTCGGCGCGCTGCTCTCCGTCGCGACGCGAACCTGGTACCCCACGCAGGCGGCTCGTGCGAGCGACTGGTCGTTGAATGCCTTGGAAGACCAGCAACTCGCCGGGCTGATCATGTGGATCCCCGGCGGCGTGGCGCTCGCGCTCATCGGTCGCGCGTTTCTCTCCGCATGGATCGGCGAATCCGAGCAGCGTGCCCGTCAGCGCGACCGACGCGCGAGCAGCCATCTCGGCGCAGCGCCCACGCGGCCGACGTGATCGAGCACGTCGCGTTGCGCAGTTGCCGATCGCGGCGCGAATCCGACCGCGCATTCGGTGCGGACATCGTCCGTTCGCGCACGGATTCGTCGCAAGCGAGCCGTCTGTGCGCGCTCGACGGATGGTACCGGCGCGGCGGTGAGGCCTCCGTCCGCGGCGCGCAATCTGCGAAGGGCGTGGGCACGCGCCGCGCGCAGAGCGTCTGGTTGTGGCGCTCGCCGTGACGCCGAAGGAGCGATGTAACCGATGACACGTACGATGACAGTTGTTCTCTCGTCCTTGCTCGCGATGGCACCGAGCAGCCTCGCCCTCGCGCAGTCGATGGACACTCCCGGCGCACTCGAATCGGGCGCTGGATCGAACGCCGCTCAAACCGTCCGCGAGGGCCAGCAAGCCGCGCAACAGACGCAAATGCCGCAGGCGGCGTCCCGTCAGGGCGCGTCGAGTGCGAACCGACAAACGAGTCACGCGCGGACGTCTGCGCAGCAGCACACGAACCGTTCGCAATCGAATCGTCAGCAGCAATCTCGCGGCGGCGGTCCCGGCGCGACGCAAGGTGCATCGCATCGGCCCACGGCCGGCGGCGGTTCCGCGGCGCCGATCACACCGCAAGCCCCGAACACCCAGAACGCGCCCGCTGCTCCGAGTGGCAGCATCTCGGGTGATTCGCGTTTCGGAAGGTAGTGTGGCGTGACCTCGACGGGCGCGGCGACGACAGATGCCTTCGTCGCGCCCTCCACGACATCACGCGGATCGGTGGGCCGCGGACAGCGATTGCCATCGAGGCTATCGAACGGGTCATTCATCCGCGCCCAGCTCGCCCGTGCGTCGCGCATTGACGGCTCTCCCGGGCTCGTTCCCTGCAACGCACTGACGGCGCGCAAGTGATGCGCACGAGGCACCATGGCGATCATTCCCGCGATCCTTTCGTTCCTCACCCGCAAGATGGGGCAATTGCTACGCGCGGTCTTCGGGTGGTCGATCACCGGATTGTTCGGTCGGCTCCCCGAGAAGAAACAAACCGCCCTTTCGGTCGCGCTCATCCTCTCGCTGCTGTGGCCGCTGTTGATCCTCGGGTCGATCGCACCGCGAGCCGCTGCGTGGGCGATCGCGTTCGTGCCGCTCCATGACTGGGTACCCTCGTGGATCCTGCGGGTCGTGTGGATCTCGCTCGCCCTCGTCGTGCCCGTGATCGTGGGCGCGATCACGGCGTGGGTCGCGCCGGACGAGAAGCAATCGGGATCGCGTCTTCGCACGGTGCTTCACGGCTACCCGCTGACGCTCGGATTCGCGTGTTCGTTCCTGATCACACTGGCCGTCTTCCCCGTGCTCAAGGTCATCGCCGTGATCAGGGGATGGAAGGACGAACACGTCTTCATCCAGGTGCGCGAAGGGTCGTACGAAGAGGTGCTCCGCGCCGTGAAACTTGCCTGCGAACACGCCGACGTTCCCACGACCGTCGAGCCCGTTCCCACCGCGATGCTGCTGGCGACACGCGTGCTCAAATGGTTCGCGCGCGGAGGACTCGATCCGGTGGTCGCGGACGATCCGAAGCGACTCGTGGGCAACGGCGTTGCGCTCTATCTCTATCCCGCCGACCTGCTCATTCGCGGTCGCGCGAAGACCGCGGTGCACGTGCGCGCGGCGCTCGTTCGCGAGCTGATCCATGCGCCCATGCATCTCGTGGAGAACGAACGCGCGCAAGAGATCGAAGACCAGATCGCACGCATGTGGGACGTGGTCACGCTGCGCGGCGAAGGCAACGTCCGCAATCCGGCGCGTGGACGCGTCGCGGAGATAGCGCGTGACCTCGAGCGAGCTGACATTCCCTATGACGACTGGGTGCTGCTCTCGATGAACCTCTTGCGACTCGAACGCGCCGTCGCAACCCGGCCGGGTTCGTCATCACGCGTGCTGCAGTTTCCCGACGAGATGCCCGAGGGCGCAGCAATGGCGCGGTGAGGTGAGCAGAGCCCACGACACGTTGCCGGCGCGGCAGGCGGTCCTCAAGTCGTCGAACAATCGTGGCATGACAGCGTGCTGTCGATGCGCGCGCGAGCCCGTGTGACCTCACCCCCGCTGCCGCGTGCCCCTCTCCCTCGATGCCCGCACCAGCGCATGCACGCAGGCATCGTCGAGAGAGGGGCTCGAACGATGAGGAGTGATTTGCGGGCTGTACTCGCTGCGGTGCGGCGGGCC
>CBIHQZ010000851.1:0-3717 GCA_966212315.1 uncultured Myxococcales bacterium | reverse complement strand
TGTGCGACGCGTTCGGCAAGACGGATCGCCTCGTCGATGCGGCCCGCCAGACGCGCGGCCATCGCTTCGCGCAAGAGCACGTCGGCCGCGTCGTGTTCGACCTGCGCGAGAACCTGGAACTGGCGATACGCCTCGTCGGCCCATCCGTGCGAGAGCGCGATGTCGCCGAGTCGTCGACGCGCGAGCGGATCGTCCGGGGCGAACTCGACGATCTCGCTGAACGCCCGCCGTGCTTCCGCATCGTCGCCGACCGTGAGCAGCGCTTCACCCACCGCGGTGCGCGTACGCGCATCGGATTGTGGATCGTCGCGCAGTCGGCGCGCGACCGCGTGCACATCATCGGCGGCGCGCGATTCGACGGCCGCATCGAGGTAGCGCAGCGCAAGGTCGCTGTCGTCGGGATAGCGGCGGCTCAGTTCGCGCAAGATCGCGAGACGCGCTTCGAGTGTCGCCGCGCCCGCGAGTGCAGTGGCCATCTCCGAAGGATTCATTGGGCCGAGGCCGAGCGATTCGGCGCGCGCGAGATCGCCGGTGCGTGCGAGTGCGCGAAGAATGTTGGCGCGGAGCCATGCGCGTGCGGCCCCGTCGCGATCGACTGCGCGGTAGAGCGCGATCTGCGCATCGAGCGCGCCGACCGCGTCGGTCATCAATCGCAACAGTGCGGCACGATCCGCCTGCGCGGGGAGTTCGCAAGCCTGGCGCGCGTCGCGGTAGATCGAAGCGACTTCGTACGCGGCGTGATGTCCGGCGAGGCGTTCGCGCCAGAGCGGGATGCGATCGGTGAGTGACGACGCCGCCGCTTCGCTGCATCGCGATGCCGTGAGCGCGGGTGCCGCGGCTGCGCGCGGCGTGTTCGACGGACGCGGTGCGCTGGTGGTGGTCGCCGTCGCTGCCGCGCGATCTTCGCCATCGAGATCGAACGTTCCGGCTCGAAGTCCGTCGTTCGACACCACGTCGACGTTCGACTCGTCCCGGCCGCCTTCGTTGTTCCGCGTGCGACGTGCACCGCCGGCGGCATGGTGTGCGGCGCCGCGATACGCGCGCGTCGGCATGTCCGCGGTGGAATCTGCGAGCGTCGGCGTCGTCGGTTGCGGAGCGGGCGCCTCGACTTCCGCCGGTGCCGCCGCGGGGGCCGCGTTCGCAGCCACCGCGCCGCCGTATCCCTCGGACCCTCCGCCACCGGAACCGTGACCGATTGCACCGAGCCCCGCGGTCGGCGCAACCCGAGCCGCCAGCGCCTGCACCTGCGCCTCGCGCTGATCGGCCTCGCCGCCCTGGCGCACGGCGTACTGTCCGCTCGTCGACCCGCTCGTCGCGCGCGCACCCATGCGTCCTTCGGGACCGGCGTGACGCGTGCCCGTGCCGCCCTGCTGTTCTTCCTGCGTGGCGGGCGACGGCGCGCTCGCTGGCACCGCCTCGGAGGCAGGCGCGCTCTCTCGCATGCGCGAGCATCCGATCAGCGGCACGAAATCGAGCGGCGATAGATCGTTCAGCGATGCCACCCGCGCATGGCGGTCACGCGCCGCGCGCTCTCGCGTTTCCATCGACACGACTTCGTCTTCGCTCGCCACGTAGAACGACGTGAACGGTGTGATCAGATGAAAGCGCATCCCGAGTTCGACGATCACCGGACGCGACTCGCCGCGCGCGAGCAGGTGCTCGAGTCGCATCGTCGCCCAGCGCGCGCGCAGATCACCGTCGTCCTCGATGGCCTGCGGATCGATCGTGATGCTCCGTGATACTTCGCGGCCGTTCCACATCGCGTGAACCGTCGCGGTGCGCGGAACGTCGCCCATCACGCGTGCGGTCACCACCATCGGTTCGCCCGCGGGGAGGTCGACCGGATCCGCGGGATACACACTCTGCGCATCCGGTCCGAGATCCACGCGCACGTTGCGCACCAGCGGCCGGCCGGCATGCGCGAGCAGATCGAGCGCGGTACGCGCGACATCGGCGCGACGCGCAACCCTCGCCGCGAATCCGGCCGGCTCCGCGAGACCCGTGAGCAGATCGAGGCGGGGTTCTTCACCCACCGCAACCGCATAGAAACGCGGACGCGGCGACAAGCGCGTGAGCATCTGGCGCAGTGCGGGGAGTTCGCGCTCGCCGACCGTCGCTTCGCCATCGCCCACGTACACGATCGCGCCGTTGCGATCGGGACGGAGCGCACGATGCGCCGCGGCGATCATCGCGGATAGATCCGTTGCGCCGCCGAACGCGTCGTGAGAGAGCGCGTCGATCAATGCACGTCGCTGCTCGGGCGTTGCATTGCGCAGTTCGGCGACCGTTGTTCCCAGTGGCCGCGTCGCGACGTCACCCGCGAGCACGAGGATCCGATCGCGCGGATCGAGCTGGCGCACGATCGCTTCCACGAACGCCTGTTCGAGTCGCCGCGCAACCGCATCGGTCCCGGCCGAGTGATCGACGAGCACGACCAGATCGAGCCCTTCGTCTCGCGCTGCGCTTGCGGCTTCGACCGGGACCGGGATCGTTACGCGCAGCAGATTGCCGCGATCGTCGCCACCGATGCGTGCTGTCACCGCACTCGCTGCCTGTCGCGCCACGCCTTGCATTTCGAGCACCAGATCCGCACGCGGAAGGACGTCGCTCTGCGCGATGAGCACGTGGTGATCGTCGATACGCGCGCCGTTCACCGTGCGCACCGTCGTCACGTTCGCGTCGTCGAGGTCGACATCGGCGCGCAATTCACCGATGCGCGTGTCGAGCGACGCAAGCGGCAGTCGATAGGTGCGATGCCCTTGCGCATCGGGCATGAGCCATTGCGAATACTTCACGCGCACTCGTCGCGTCGCCGCGGCAGGAATCGGGTAGAGCCGCGCGTGATATCGCCCGGGCGCGTCCCATTCGAGCAGCGCCGGATCGTGCGTGCTGCCTTCGTACACTTGCGCCTGATATTGCGCCGCGGCCTGCTGTCGCTCGCGCACGACGCCCTCCACGGTCCGTCCGCGCCGATCGACCGCGAACGACTGGAGCACCGCGCCCGCGGGTGCGCTGAACGAGTAGATCCCTTCGACGGTGTACGCGCTCGGGTTGAAGAACGTCTGATCGATGGTCGTGATCGCGAGATCGCCTCGCACCACCACGTGCGCATCGAGTCGCTGCATCACCATCGGCCATCGTGGCGAACCCGCTTCGTCGGGACGACGCGCGGCCACTGCGCCGAGTCCCGCTGCTTCGCCGCTCGCGGTGCCGGCTTCGTCGGCGAGCCCGCCGGTCCAATCGTCGAACACCGCATCGTGCGCGATCGTCACCGCACCGCCCGCGACGCGCATCGAATCACCCGCTCGAACCGACCCGCGTTCGCGATCGCTCTCGTATGCGACTTCACCCGCGAGCACGGTGATCTGTGCGTTGCCGCCGTGCCGCTCGATGCTCGCGCGCGAACCTCGCAAGTGCAGCACCAGCGAACCCGCGGTGAGCAACGTCTCGTCGGCGCGTGCGGCCTGCTCGGGCGCCGCGATCCAGAGCCGTCCGTCCTCGAGCGTCGCACTGCGCGCGCCCGTCACGCGCACGTTGGTGGCGTGGTCGAGATCGTAGCGAGCACCGGCATCGAGTGCGAGCGTCGCGCGTCCCGTCGCGTCCGTGCGTACCGTGTCACCCGCCGCGAGTCGCCGCGCTTGCGAGATGGTGTCGGCGCCGCTGTGCGTAACGATCACCCCCGCGCGGAGCGGGTCGACCTGCGCGACGCTCGGCTCG
>CBIHQZ010000850.1:0-3718 GCA_966212315.1 uncultured Myxococcales bacterium | reverse complement strand
GAAGATCCTCGACTTCGGAGTCGCCCGACGCGCGATCGACGCAGTCGCGATGCCGGGTGCACCGTCGACACCGCTGACCGCGGAGGGCGCGATCGTCGGAACGCCCGCGTACATGGCGCCCGAACAGGCGAAGGGAGAGACGCTCGACGGCCGCGCGGACCAATTCGCGTGGGGCGTGCTCGCGTACGAACTGCTCTCGGGTACGCTGCCGTGGCACGGAACGCCGCAGACCTTCACCGCGTTGCTTCTCGCCGTCATGACCATGGAGCCCGCGCCGATCGGCGCGATCGTGCCGTCGCTCTCGCCGCGCGTCGCCGCGGCGATCATGCGCGCGCTGTCCAAGGACAAGTCGGCGCGTTTCGGATCGATGGGGGAGATCCTCGCGACGCTCGCGGACGAACGCTTCGCGGAGAGCCCTTTCGCAGCATGGTCGATGCGCCCGCCGCCGCTTCCGTCTGCCGACGACCTCGCGACCAGCGCGACTCAACCCGCGCGCGCACGGCGGTCCATCGTTGCACTCGAAGCCCCTTCGTCGACGAACCCGATCGCGGTCGCGGCGTACCAGAGCGCGCTGGCCCGCATGCGGGCGTCGAACTGGATCACCGCGCACACCGATCTCGTACGCGCGGTCGAGGCCGATCCCGAATTCGCTCCTGCGCTGGTCCGATGCGCGCTGACTTCGCACTTCCACGCCGGCGCAGACACCGCGCGCACGCGTTTCCGCAACGCTGCGAAGCTCCGCGACCGTCTCTCGTCGCGCGACCGTGCGTTGCTCCACATGCTCGAGCCGTTCGTCCTCGTCGATCCACCCGACGCCGAGGAAACGCGTCGCCGCGCGGGTGCGCTCAGCGAAGCTTTTCCGGACGACGCGGAACTGTTGCTGCTCGCGGCCTTCACGTTGGTCGGGACGGAACCGGAATTCGCGCGTCGCAACGCACTGCGCGCGATCGACATCGACCCGGGCTACGCCGATGCGTGGCAGATGCTCGGCGGCGCGCTGGCGACACTCGAGCGTTTCGACGAGGCCCGTGAAGCCCTCGAGCGGTGCGTCGCGGAGAGCACCGAAGGGGCCGACGTCACGTTCGAACTCGCTCTGCTCGCGGCAGTGCAGGGCGATGCGCGAGCGACCGAGCGCCACGCGCGCCGCGGTATTTCCGTCGCGCAGAACGGGCATTTCTATCGCTTCCTGTTGGGCGCGTTGTTCGCGCAGGGGCGTCGACGCGAGGCGCTGGCGCCGCTGATCGAGAGCGCGGCGGCCACGATGCCGGAGGCGCTTCGCCGCACGACGGCCGATTCGTACGAAGCCGTGTTCGACGTTCTACAGGGCGACTTCGATCGCGCCGAGTCGCGGATCGATGCGATGTCCGAAGTGCGAGACGCAGGCGGGTGGGGTGAATTGCTCTCGACGAAGGCATCGTTGAGCGTGGACCTGGCGGTCGAGCGCGGTGACATCGTTCGCGCCGGCGCACTCGCGATCGATTACCTCGACGCACGCGAGTCCGCTCCTCGGCCGCGTTTCTCGTCCATGGATCTCAGCCCGATCTGCGCGGCCATCGCGCACCACGCGGGACTGCTGGCACGCGACGAGGCTGTCGCCGAGCGCGATCGCTGGCTGGCGGCGGTGAACGACTTGTCACCCGGGGCAGCGTGGGGTCTCGCGTACGCGCCGTGGGTCGACGACCCGCGCGAACTCGAAGCAGCCCGTCGCGCGATGCCCGCCGAAGGCCAGATGCATTTCTTCACGCGCGACACGCTTCGCGCCGACGCCGGTCTCGTGCTGCTCCGCATCGGCGAGGTCGATCGCGCGCTGATTCTGCTGCGTATCGCGGCACGAACCTGCCTCGCGCCCGGGACACCGTTTCGCAGCACGCGCGCCCACATCTGGCTCGGTGAAGCGTGTGAGCGTCGCGGTCTGCGCGATGAAGCGATCGCTGCATACCGAACGGTGATCGCGCGCTGGGGAAAGGCTCCGTCGGTGAGCGCGGCAACGGCGCGTTCGCGGCTCGTCGCACTCGGCACGTGAAGAACGGCGGCGGCGGCGTGGCGCGCAGTCGCCGTCGAGGTCACTCACCGCGTCAGTGGCACCGCTGGTTCCGCGTCGGTAGAGCAGGAGGTACAACTGTTCGATGCACACTGCCCGGCGGGTTCAGAACGCGACCATGATCGTCGCTGCACTCGTCGCCGTAGCGAGCGCATGCGGCTCGCCGAGCACTGCGGGCGATGCGGCAGATACGACCGACGTCACGCACGATCGCGTGTCGGTCGACATCGCGATGCCGCGCGATGCGATGGATACAACGGATGCAACGCTACTCGACACCGGCCCGCGCGATGCTGCGGTCATGGACGCGAGTCCATCGCTCGATGCGGGTGACGTAGCTCGACCCTTCGACGACGTACCGAACGGCACCGATGTGCGACCACTCCTCGACGCGACATCGAGCGACGCGCGCGTCGATGGAGGCTCGCCCGATGTCACGCGCTCTGACGGCGCAGTATGCGTTCCGAGCACCTTCGCCGACCCGGATGCACCGGCGCGCGCGGCTTGTACATTCGGCCCGGGCGCTATGGTCGCGGACACGATCGGCGACGCGACGATGGCTCGTGCGCGGATCCAGCATGTGATCCTGGTGATGGAAGAGAATCACTCGCTCGACAACATGTACGGCACGACGGGCCACGGCATCGAGGGAATCCCCGCGGGCTACACCAATCCGGGCACCGGCACAGCGACGGTCGCGCCGTACCACCTGACGACAGGCTGCCCGGCGGACATCGGGCACAGCACCGCGGCGATTCTCGCCGAGTGGGACAACGGTCGAATGGACGGCTTCTTCCGCACCGACGGCATGGTCGCGATGGGTTACTACAACGACGCGGATCATCCCTTCTACACGTGGGCGATGACGACGTTCGCGACGAGCGATCGCTACTTCTGCGGGACCCTCGGAGCGACCGGACCCAATCGCCAATTCTTCTATGCAGCACAGGCTTCGTCGACCGCGCCGACGTTGATGGCCCAGCTCACGGGTGCCGGCATCGCCTTCTACGACTACATCGTTCCGTCCGGTCAGGCGTTCAACAACACCTACGGCACGACGTTCATGAGCACGCGAACGCGCCCGTACTCGCAGATGGTGACCGACCTCGCGTCGGGCGCATTGCCCGCCGTTTCGTACGTCGAACTCGGCGCCGGTCTCGAGCATCCGCCGTACTCGGTGCACACCCCCGAAGGCACATTCCGCGATCTGATGACGCACGTGTTCGCGAGCCCGGTCTGGTCCTCGACGGCCGTGATCTTCACCTACGACGAAGGCGGCGGATTCTTCGACCACGTGCCGCCGCCATCGACCTGCAATCCGACCACGGGTGCCACCACGGACCGTCTCGGTATTCGCGTCCCGGTGATGGTGATCTCACCGTGGGCGCGCACCGCGTTCGTGTCGCACCGCGTGCATTCACACACCAGCGTCGTGCGCTTCGTTCAACTTCTTCACAACCTGCCCGCACTCACACGCCGCGACGCGAACTCCGACGCGATGCTCGATCTGTTCGACTTCGGATGTCCGTCGTTCGCCACGCCGCCCGCTCCGTTGCCTGCGGCGCACGCACCGGGTTGTTGACCTGGCACGACCGGAACGTCGCGCGGTGCGCTTTCAGCCAAGCGCTACGTCCGCGCAATCGCTTCCGCGCGAATGGCTCCTTCGTGCGATTGACG
>CBIHQZ010000849.1:0-3724 GCA_966212315.1 uncultured Myxococcales bacterium | reverse complement strand
TCCTCGCGCTTCGTGCACGAGCGTCTGCACTCGCTCGCGTGCGCGTTCCGCCATCACGCGCGAGTCCGTGTCGAACGCCATCCCCTCGCCCACCACCATCGCCACGCGCGTGCGCGGACGCGATGCAGTCGTCGCGAGGTGCTTCACGAACGTCGGTTCCTGGTACTCGGCGCCCACTTCGTAAGCCATACCGACCGGGACCACTTCGCAGTCGAGCCCTTTCGCCGCCGCGAACAAGCCCGCGTGGAAAGGCCGCACTTCGTCGCCCTTGAAGGTCGTTCCTTCGGGAAACACCGTCACCGTCGCCCCCGCGTTGAGCCGACGACGAATGGTTCGCGCGGCGCTCGCACGCTTCATCCCCTCGCCGCGGTCGACGAAGATGGTCCCCGCGGTTCGCGCGGCGCGACCGATGAGCGGCCACCCCGCGAGGTCGGCACGCGACAGCATGTGCCCGCCGAAGTGACGCAGCAGGATCGCGATGTCGAGCGCGGAGCGGTGGTTGACCACGACGAGTCGGGGACCGCGCGCGCGCGGGACGGTCTCGGGAATGCGGATCGCGTCGACCCCGAAGAGATCGAGCACGCGATCGAGATAGAACGTGCGGTAGCGATCGAAGATCGCATCGCGGTCCGACGGCGCGAGAAGGGCGTGCGATTCGAACGCGACCAGCATCGCCGCGGTGATCGCGCCAAAGCCCGCAGTGCGAGCGGAACGGCGGAGCGTGTCGGTGAGATCACTCATGTCAGACCTTCGCCGCCTTCGCGTTGCGACGCGCGAGACGCGGACGCACGAGCCAGAAGAACGCGGTTGCCGCCGCGCACAGCCACGAGAACAGATTCCCGACCGCTGCGTACACGGTGTGCCCGCCTTCGACCAGCGCGACCTCGGCATGGGTGCGATCCGCGCCGCGCGGATGCAGCGTGGGATCGACCGCATACGTGCGGTGGTACACGCGACCGTTCGCATCGATGTACGCCGACACGCCGGTGTTCACTGCGCGCACGAGATCGGTGCGCATCTCGACCGCCCGGAAAACGCTCAGCGCGAGGTGCTCCCATGGCTCGCTCGTATCGCCGAACCACGAGTCGTTGGTGATGTTCACCAGCAGATGCGGATGCTCTTCCGCCAGTGCACGCCCGAAGCTCGAAACGATGTCTTCGTAGCAGATCATCGGACCGATCTTCCACGCGCGCCCTTCGGCATCGGTGAACGGCAGCGTGTGAACCGCTTCGCCGCGTCGGTACTGACCGGTCGTGTTCGGCATGAGCCGCGCGATGATCGGGAACGTGTCGCGGCCCGGCGTGTACTCGCCGAACACCATGAGAAACATCTTGTCGAAGCGGCCGGTGAAGCGACCTTCGCGATCCATCATCACCGCGCTGTTCCACACCGCGCGGCCACGCGGCGCTCCCTCGCGCGGGGACCACGTGACGGCGCCGACGAGCACCGGCACGTCGTAGCCCTCGCGCAGATGGCGAAAATCGCGCGCGGGAAAGTCCTGTTCCATGGAGCGATTGATCGAGTACGGGAAGCCGGTCTCCGGCCACACCACCAGCTGCGCGCCGTCGCGTTGGAGCGCCGCAGTGTGATTGCGCAGGTCTTCCAGTTGTCGCGCGGCGAACTGCGCGCGGTTCGGGCCCTTCATGTCGAACGCGACGTTCGTCTGCACGAGACCGACGGTGATCTTCGGCGCGGCCGCCCGCGCGCGATCGGTCTGCGTGATGCGAACGTGCCCGTAGACCAGCGCGAGCGCGATCACCGCGAGTCCCGCGAGCGCGGGGCGAATCCGGCGCGGCGTTTCCAACGCGACGTCGTAGATCGCACCGTTCGCGGCGAGCAGGAGCGCCGACACGCCGAGCGGCCCGGTGAGATCCGCGATCTGGATCACGTGCGGCTGCCAGGCCTGGGTGATGGCGACCGAGAACGGAAAGATCATCGGAACGACCTGCTCGAACGCGACGAGCACCACCGGTGCGACGAGCGTCATCGGCAACTTCACGTCGCGGCGGATCACGCGTGTCACCGCGCCGAACAGACCGAATACCAATCCCTGATAGGCCGCGAGCAGGAGGAAGATCGGGATCGCCGCGAGCCACGGCATGTGCCCGAAGCGCACCAGCAGCCCGGCGATCCAGTAGAAGCCGCCGCCGTTTCCCACCACGCCGGTGAGCCACGCGAAGAAGAAAGCCTGTCGCGTCGTGTGCACGCGCTCGGTGACATAGAGCGTCGGGACCATCGCGAACCACGCGAAGGGCCACACATCGAAGTCCGCGCACGAGAGAAACCAGATCACCCCGGACGCGATGCAGAGCGCGGTGTACTTCAGCCACTCGTCGCGCGTGAGTCGCTTCGCGACGGGCGGCGGCGGCGCAATCGGTGCGGCCTTCGCTTCGTTCTGCGGCGGCTTCTTCTTCACGCGCTTCGGCGCGGGGGCGGAATCAGTGGTCACGCAGCCGAAGTATCCGGCGCCTGCGCGGCGGTCAACCAGGTCGCAAAGAGCAGCCTTCGACAGCGGCCTGCCGCTCGGGCACCGTCATCGACACGCAATGCGCGCATTCACCCGATGAGCAACGCCCCCGACTGCCTCGAATGCGGCGTGTGCTGCTTCACCGATCTACCCACTGCGATGCGGGTGAGCGGCGACGATCACGCGCGCATGGGCGATCTCGCCGAGTCGTTCACCGTGTTTCATGAACACCGCTGTTTCATGCGCATCGACGAAGCGCGCGGTCATTGCGCCGCGCTGCAGTTCGACGCAGAGCGCGGTCGCTTCGCATGCGCCATCTACGACGTGCGACCGAACGTATGCCGCGATCTCGCGCGCGGCGGCGCAGCGTGCGAGGCCGAGCGTTTCGCGAAGAGTGATCGTCCCGACGTCCTGGTGTCGTCGCTCCGTCGCGGGTGAATCGGCGCGCGCGAAATCTCGCACCATACGCGAAGCGCGCGGCACTACAGAACCCCACAACCTCGCGCGAATGGCACTCGCGGAAACCTTGGTTGCAGGGAACGGATCGCATTGCGTGGTGCTAGCGTGAGGCCTTCCACGCATCGACACGCACTCGTCGATCCACGCGTCCGCGGAACGTCCGCGGCGCCGGTTCGCCGAATGCCCCGGTCGTTCTTCGTCGAAACACGCGTCCCCATCGAGGTGACCGAATGAATCGCAGTGCCATCGAGACACGTCCGTGTCGCGCGCCCGTTCGCGCGCGTTCCGTTTCCATCGCGAGCATCGCGGCCGTCGCGGCTGTGCTCACCGTCGCACCGTGTGCGAGCGCGCAGCGCATCGCGTTCCGAGGTGAGTTCGCCGGGGGCACCATGCTCTCGCCCTTCCAGACGCAGAACCTCGGCTTCTTCCCGGCGCTGCAAGGCACCGGTCGGTTCGGGTTCTCGATCATCGATCCGCTCGCGGTCCAGATCTCGTTCTCGAGCTGGTGGTTTCCGCGCAGCGGCGGCGATGGACAACTCTTCGCACCGACGGGCGGCCTCCGCTTCGAACCACGCATCGGACACGTGGGTCGGTTCTTCATCGACGCGAACGTGGGCCCGGGATGGACCCCCGATCGATGGCGCGTCTATCTCGATGCCGGACTCGGTTTCGAATTCATGATCACGCCGTGGTTCGGGCTCGGCCCGGTGCTTCGCTACGGTCACCTCTTCCACGCCAACGAGACCGGCGGCGACGCGCAGTTCTGGTCGGGTGGCATCTCGATCGTGCTCCGCCCCG
>CBIHQZ010000848.1:0-3726 GCA_966212315.1 uncultured Myxococcales bacterium | reverse complement strand
GATCGGAGTCGGCGAAGGCCGACGGCTCAAAGGTAGCCCGCCAATTTATTGGCAGGGCAGCATCGGGCCACCGACCGACCACCCGGGCCTCCGCCGCTTCACCCCACGAGCTCCCCCCCTGCTCCCGCCGTGCGCCGCCCCGCGCGCCGCTCCGCCAATCCGCACCAATCGTTGACACTTCCGACCCTGCCGGGTACATCGGCGGCCCGGAGAAACCCTGTGTTGGAGACCCTCCAAGCCTTCACGGCCCAGTCGCTGCCCGACCTGGAAACGCCGTCGCTCACATACTCGTACGGCCCGATCTTCCTCACCGTCGCCTTCGCGCTCATCGTCGCGGCTGCGGTCTGGTCGCTCGCGACGTTCCTCGGGCCGAAGAACCCCACCCCCGAGAAGCTGATTCCCTACGAATCAGGCTCGGAAACCACGGGCGCCCGCCACGTGAAGCTCTCCGTGAAGTTCTATCTCACGGCGCTTCTCTTCGTGGTGTTCGACATCGAGGCCGTCTTTCTCTACCCGTGGGCGGTGCTCTACCAGTCGCTCGGGTGGATGGGCCTCGTGGAGATGTTGATCTTCCTCGTGATGCTCACCGTCGCCCTCGTCTACTGCTGGAAAAAGGGAGCGCTCGAATGGGAGACGTGAAAACGGTTCAGGGCGGGGAGTCCGGCTTCTTCACCACGAAGCTCGATTCGCTGCTCGGCTGGGCCCGCAAGTACTCGCTCTTCCAGTACCCGTTCGCGACGGCCTGCTGCGGGATGGAGTTCTTCGCCACCGCCGCACCGAAGTACGACATCGCCCGTTTCGGCGCCGAAGCCCCGCGTTTCTCGCCGCGACAGAGTGATTGCCTCTGGGTCGTCGGCACGATCTCGCAGCGGCAGGCCCCCGTGCTCAAGCGCATCTACGAACAGATGCTCGAGCCGAAGTGGGTCATCGCGTTCGGCACGTGCGCGTCGTGCGGCGGCTTCTACGACAATTACGCAACGCTCCCCGGGATCGACAAGATCATCCCCTGCGACGTGTTCATCCCCGGCTGCCCGCCGCGTCCCGAAGCAGTGCTCGACGGCCTGATGCTGCTGATGGACAAGATCGGCAAAGGCGATCGCACCCCCGCGGTGTTGAAGAACACGCAGCTCCCCGAAGGCGCGCCCGAGCACCTCGAGAAGCTCTACAAGATCCGGATGAAGACGCCCGAGTGAGAGATTCTCGCTCGCGGGCGTCGTCGCAATGCGATGCCGAGCGAGTGAGTGCTCACCAGAAAGCACAGCTCCGATGGCAAAGATCCTCCTCGATCGTTTGAAGGCGAAGTTCGGCGACGGCGTTCTCGAGACCAGCTCGTACCGCGGTGACGAAGTCGCCCTCGTGAAGCCCGAGATCTGGCGCGCAGCCGCCCAGTTCCTGCGCGACGACTCGGCGTGCCAGTGCCAGTACTTCGTCGATCTCTCCGCGGTGGACTACCCGGATCGCTCCGACGAAGACGGCGGCCGCTACGAGGTCTACTGCATCGTCTACAGCGTCACGAAGAAGCACCGCATCCGCATCAAGGTGCGCGCGCACGAGAACGACCCCGAGGTCGACTCGCTGGTGTCCGTGTACGACGGCGCCGATTGGCAGGAGCGTGAGTGCTTCGACATGTTCGGCGTGAAGTTCCGCGGACACCCGGATCTCCGCCGCATCCTCATGTACGAGGAATTCCAGGGGTACCCGCTCCGCAAGGACTACCCCGCCAACAAGACGCAGCCGCTGATCGCGTACCGCGAAGGGACGTTCGACAAGCTCGGACCGTTCCTCGCCGACGAAGGCATGCCCTTCAACCGATCGCCCTCGCCGGACACCGGCGAGAACCGCTGATCGACGCGACGCGCACGAACAAGACTCGACCGACCGACCGAGACTCGGAGCAGTAGATGGAACCGACCGAACAAGAACTCGACGAGGCCGAACTCGAACTTCCGGCCGAGCCCATGACCCTCAACATGGGGCCGTCACATCCCGCCATGCACGGCACCGTTCGCATGGTGCTCAAGCTCGATGGCGAGACCGTCTCGGATCTGGACGTGCAGCCGGGCTATCTGCACCGCGCGCAAGAGAAGATGGGCGAGCGCGGGACCTGGTCGCAGTTCTTCCCGTACACCGATCGTCTCAATTACGTGTCGCCGTTGCTCAACAACGTCGGCTACGCGATGGCGGTCGAGAAGCTTCTCGGGATCACGATTCCGCGCAAGGGACAGATCCTGCGCGTGATCCACGGCGAGCTGTCACGCCTCACCGACCATCTCACCTGCAACGGCGCGATGGCGATGGAACTCGGAGCGTTCACCCCGTTCCTCTGGTTCTTGAAGGCGCGCGAATGGATCTGGGAAGTGCAGGAAGCGCAGACCGGCGCCCGCATGACCCACGCGTACATGCGCATCGGCGGGATGTCCCTCCCCGAGACCCCGGACTTCATCGCGCAGGTGCGCGGCGTGGTGCCGAAGGTGATGGAGATCGTCAAAGAGGGCGCGTCGCTGCTCCTCAAGAACCGCATCTTCCTCGACCGCACCCAGGGCGTCGGACTGCTCTCGAAAGAGCGCGCGATGTCACTCGGCGTGTCGGGCCCGGTGCTGCGTTCGACCGGCGTCGATTACGACGTTCGCAAGGACAAGCCGTACCTGGTCTACGGCGAGATCGACTTCGACGTGCCGGTGGGCACCGACGGCGACAACTACGACCGCTTCATGGTGCGTCTCGAAGAGATGACCCAGAGCGCGCGCATCCTCGCGCAGGCGTGCGACCTGTACGAAGCGATCGAGAAGGGTTCGCCCGACGACGCCGTGAGCGTCGACGATCCGCGCGTGATGCTCCCGGAAAAAGAAGACGTCTATACGACGATCGAAGGGACCATCAATCACTTCAAGCTGATCATGGAAGGCATCCAGGTCCCGCCGGGCGAGGTGTACCAGTACACCGAAGGCGGCAACGGCGAGCTGGGCTTCTTCGTGGTGTCGCGCGGCGGGGGAAACCCGTGGCGCATCCGCGTGCGCGGTCCGAGTTTCTTCTCGCTCAGCGCGGCGAAGTTGATGATCAAGGGCGGAATGATCGCGGACATCGTCCCGAGCTTCGGCTCCATCAACATGATCGGCGGCGAGTGCGATCGCTGAAAGGCGATTGGAACAAGCTTTGTTTGGTTCGATTGAATTGACTGATTGACCCGGGAGCACTCGCTCGATGGCGACGTTCAAGCTGGATGGACAGGAAATCCCCTTCGAGAAGGGCGACACGATCATTCGCGCGGCCTACCGCGCGGGCGTTCACGTTCCGCACTACTGCTGGCACCCGGGGCTTTCCGTCGCCGCGAACTGCCGCATGTGCCTCGTCGAGATCGAGCCGGCAGCGAACCAGCGCCCGATGCTTCTCGACGTCCTGAAGTGGGACGAAGAGAAGAAAGACTACGTCGTCGATCGCAAGCCGAAGCTCCAGCCCGCGTGCCAGATGGCCGTCGGCGAGGGCATGGTGGTGAAGAGCGAGACCAGCCCGCACGTCGCGCTCGCGCGCAAGAACGTGCAGGAGTTCTTGCTGCTCAATCACCCGGTCGATTGCCCGATCTGCGATCAGGCCGGCGAATGCATGCTGCAGGACTACTACATGTCCCAGCAGCGCACGGCGAAGCGCATGCGCGACGAGCCGGTGCACAAGCCGAAGGCGGTCGTGTTCGGACCGACCATTGTGTACGACGGAGAGCGCTGCATCGCG
>CBIHQZ010000847.1:0-3735 GCA_966212315.1 uncultured Myxococcales bacterium | reverse complement strand
GTCGACAACTCCCACTCACGCCATCATCCTTCGAGCCCCTCTCTCGACGACGCCTGCGTGCGCGCGAATCGTGGTGGCGTCGGAGGGAGAGGGGCGGGCGGCAGCCGGGGTGAGGTCACCCCTCGCGCCAGTGCGGCGGATAGGTCTTGTCGTAACCGGGGATCGCTTCGATGCGCGCGACCCACGCCGCGAGCTTCGGAAACGCTTTCGCGAGCGGTTTCATCCCGTGCTCGAACGTGTCGGCCGCCGGTTTCGACAACGCGCGTTCGAGGGTCTTCACCGACGGGAACACGAACAGGTCGGCGGCGCTCAGCGTGTCGAGCGCGAGGTAGTCGGCGATCGTCAGTCGCGCCTCGAGCCGGGCGAGTTCTTCACGCAACGCAGGAAGTGCCGCGACGACGGCGGCGCGCTTGTCGTCGTCGAACGCGCCGAAGAGCAAGGGCCGCGTAATCGCTGTACCCGCCGGGCTGGCGTAGTTCTCGTGCTCGGCGATCACTCGCATCACCGTGCCGAGAGACTCTGCGTCCGTACCGAAGAGCGGCGTGCTCGCGTACTTGCGATCGAGGTACTGCATGATCGCGAGCGATTCGTAGAGCGCGAACTCGCCGTCGCGAATCGTCGGCACCTTGCCTCGCGGATTCGCCGCGAGAATCTCGGGTGATTTGTGCTCGCCCTTCTGGAACGAGATCAGTCTCGATTCGAACGGGATCTTCTTCACGGTGAGCGCGAGCAGCACGCGCCACGACGGACCGCTGCCGCTTCCCCAGAACACTTCCAACGCCATGGATCACTCTCCTGATCGGGACAAGGTGACTCGCGACGCCGGACCTCGGCGTGCGCGCGGGCCTTCTCGGGCAGCGTACTCTCGACGTCAATCGGGCGCGGCGCGTTTCGTCGCACGTCCGCGGTGCGACGTCGCGGCGTACATGTTCGACCCGCGCAACGATGCCGAAAAGAACTTCGCGGCGGATCTCGCGCAGCTCGAACGCTACGTCGAGTCGCGCGCGACGGCTCAGCGATCGCGCACGCCGAGATACATCGCCTGACGCACCATTCCCGCGTATGGGCCCGACGGCCAGCGGGCTAGAAAACGTTCGCTGCGGCTGCGCGCTTCGGCGGGTCGATGTAATGCGACGAGCGCGCGGACCGCGATCGCTTCGCGTTCTTCCGCACGCGCCGACCCGGGGAACTCCCGCATGCCCGCGTTCGCGAGGCCGAGCGCGCGCGATGGATCGATGTCGAGCGCCGCGTAGGTGTCGGTGAGCATGCGTGCATCGCGGGCGAGCAGGTCGTCGCCCGGAGCGAGCGCAGCAGCGGGTTGCGTGGACGCTGCGTTGCTCGCGCGATGTGTGACGCGCGTGTTCGCTTCTGCTGCGGTGTTCGTGCTGCTCGTCGCGCTGTTCATCGCAATGTTGCGTTGCGGGTCGGCCGGCGCGGAACGGGCGCCTCGATCGGCCGCCGCAGGCGCACCGTTCGCAACAGCGCCTTGATCCGAAGGGCCGGCATTCGCGGAAACACCATGCGGCGCGGACGACGTCACGACGACGGTCTGTTCATGCAACGATCGCCATGCGCGCGCACCCCACGCCGCGGCGAGCGCGATCACGAGCGTCGCGATACCGACCGCGCCCACGCCCCACCAGCGCGCAGTGCGCGGATGCGTGTTCGAACCATTCGCGGACGGCGTGTTCGCTTGCGCCGCGCGAGCTGCTTCGAAGCCCGCGAGCGCCGCACTCACGTCGAACGCCGGCGCGGCTGCACCGTGCTTGGATGCGTTCGCGAGATCACGGCGCATCGCATTCGAGCCCGATGGATCGTCACGGAGGCGAATCGGTTCGTGACTCATGGCCGCACCATCGAAGGGACAGGGGTGGTCTGTGTGCCGAGCGACCGGCGTTCGAGACGTTCGTACGCCTCGGCGAACTCGCGCCGTGCGGTGTGCAATCGCGAATAGACCGTCTTGAGCGGGATCCCGAGCCCGGCGGCGATCGCATCGCACGATTCGCCTTCGATCTCGAAGAGCACGAACAACACGCGCCGCTCCATCGGCAAAGAATCCAGCGCTCGCTGCACGCGCGCGAGCGATTGCGCGGTCTCGGCGCGCTCGTCGGGACCGGCCGTCGGTGCGCCGAGCAACGCGATCGCATCGTCGTCGGGCGCCTCGGGACGACGCCGCTTCGTGCGCCTTGCGGTCGAGAGCACCCGTACTGCGATTTCCGCGAGCCACGTCGTCGCGCGTGCGGCGCCGGGCAAGTAGCCACCGCGACGATGCGCGACGAGAAAGATTTCCTGCACGAGGTCGTCGAGTTCGCTACGCGCCGCGCCGAGGCGCACGAGGAAGCCTGCGACGAACGCGGCGTGGTCGCGAAACAGAGCCCCGGCATCGATGGCGGCGGCGTGGGTCACGGTGTCGAAGGGGTGGATGGCCGAGGGCCCGTAAAGTGTGACGGAAAAATGAACGGCGGCGCCAGCGTCTCGAAACACCGGCAATTCACGCTGATTTGCGACCCGCGGCAACCAGCCCGATGTGCTCCACTTCGCGCATGACCGCCGCGCAGCCCGTTCGAATCATCGGGAGCTATCTCTCGCCGTATGTCCGCAAGGTGCTGGTCACGCTGCACTTGAAGGGCGTGCCGTACGTCATCGATCCGATCGTGGCGTTTCTCGCGGACGATCGCTTCTCGGTGCTCAGCCCGCTGCGCCGCATCCCGGTGTTCGTCGACGACCGGGTCACGCTCTGCGACTCGTCGGTGATCTGCCAGTACCTCGAGGACCGCTACCCGACGCCCGCACTCTTTCCGCAGGACATCGCGCTGCGTGCGCAGGCGCGCTGGCTCGAAGAATTCGCCGATACGCGCATGGGCGAAGTGATCATCTGGAAGCTGTTCAACCAGTTCGCGATCGAGCCGTTCGTGTTCGGCGGCAAGACCGACGACGCCGTGGTCGCCCGCGCCATCGACACGGACATCCCGCACATCCTCACGTACCTCGAAGGCGTCGTGCCCGCGGACGGCTACGTGTTCGGCGAACTCTCGATCGCGGACATCTCCATCGCCGCGTTCTTTCGCAACGCGATGTTCGCCCGCTACCGGATCGATGCAACGCGGTTCCCACGCACCGAATCACTCGTGTCGCGCGTGCTCGCGCTCGACTGTTTCGCGAAGCTCGAGCCGTTCGAACGCGCGTCGTCGAAGAATCCGGTGCCGCGCCATCGCGAAGTGCTCGCGGCACTCGGCGCGCCGATCACCGAGGAGACGTACCTCACGGATACCGCGCGTCGCGGCATCATGAAGATCTGACGGCCTTGCTCGATCGGACTCGACCGGGCGTACGAGCACTACTGGCAGATGTTGCCGCCGCCGCACGCGCTGAGCAGGTCCCGGCACGTGCCGCCCGGGCAACAGGGTTGTCCGGATGAGCCGCAGTCGGTTCGGCAGATATGCGCGCCCCCTGGCGTTCCGACGCATGCACCGGCACTGCATGGCATGAAGCTGAAGCAGCACGGCTGTCCGGGCCCGCCGCAATCAGGGCCGCTGCCGTCGCTGCAGGCGTGAACGACGTTGTTGTAGAACGACCGGCACGTGAGCCCCGAGTTGCACATCGTGCCGCAACAGGCCTGCCCATTGCCGCCGCATGCCGCGCACGACGTCGAGCCGCCGCCCCAGTCGACGCAAGACTGCCCCGCGGCGCACGTCGTTCCACAACACGCCTGGCCGCCTCCGCCGCACGTCGTCG
>CBIHQZ010000846.1:0-3739 GCA_966212315.1 uncultured Myxococcales bacterium | reverse complement strand
AATCGCGTGTCGATCGCCGCGATCTCGCTCACGATGCTCATGTCGTTCCTGAACTTCGCCCGCACCGAACGCGACCACGCCGCCACCGACAGCCGCAACGAAGCGTCGGGCGCGCGCTCCGCGAGCGAAGTGAACTGGGCGCACTACCAGACCACCACCGCCGAGCGCGCGAACTACCGCGTCGCGGATGATTCACTGCAACGCTCGATCAGTGCGATGGCCGACGAAGACCCGCGCGTCGGCGTCGCGCACGTGCAGCACATCGAGTACCGGACGCGCATTCGCGAGATCGATCGCGAGAATCAGCAGATCTTCTTCGAAGTGCAGGACCTCGAACGTCGCGCCGCGCTCGCCACCCGCAATGCCGAAGCCATCGATCGCGGCATCTCTCGCTACGATCTCGGCGCGCGCGTGCTCACCCTCGCCGTCGTCCTCCTGTCGGTCACACTCCTCGCGAACCGGCGCTCTCTTTTCTGGGTCGGCGTCGGCGTCGCGGCACTCGGCGCGGCGATCGCGGTGCAGGGGTACTTCATCCAGAGTTAGTGATGCGTGGCGACTTCACGAGAGGGTCCGATCGCGACACTCTGGTCGGATGAGTCTCTTCGAAAAGCAGCGAACGTATTACGAGCGGCTCGACGCGGCCGCGAACGTCATCGCGCCGTATGGCTTCCGCTTCGACGACTCGGCGGCGAGCGACGTGCAGCAGTATCTCCCGTTCCGTGAAGCGCCTACGCCCGAGCGATACAACACGGCGTGCCGCGGTCGGATCGAGGACGCCGTCGTCGAGGGATACGAATACGCGTACTCCGTCGACGCCGGGGAGGCCGGCCCGCAATGGGCAACGCACACACTCATCGTCGTGCAGCATCGATCGATCGGCGGCACAGCGAGTTTCGCGCCCGATCCGAAGGAGTGGAGCCGCGTCGCCGCAGCGCTCGATTGGATCACCTGGGTGCCTCCCTTCGCCGTCGTGAAACTGATCCAGTGGATCAACGAGTCGAAGAATCCGGATCGGAACGTCGGCGATGCGGAATTCGATCGACTCTACAAGGTGCACGCCGCGTCGGATGAAGCCGCGCGCGAAGGGCTGCCCCCCGCGCTACGACGTGCGGCG
The DNA here is from genome assembly GCA_966212315.1 of uncultured Myxococcales bacterium. Taxonomy (GTDB): domain Bacteria; phylum Myxococcota_A; class Polyangia; order Polyangiales; genus CBIHQZ01. The sequence continues at coordinate 2,625 of CBIHQZ010000846.1, read as the reverse complement.
CTGAAGATCGGGTACCACGGCAGCCTCGAGACGCGTCCTGGTCTTCTGCTCTACAGCCCGGTTCGCGAGCGCCTCGATCCCGAGACGATCGTGGGGGCGTTCGGACTCGGCACGCTGTTCCTCGGCGCGATGCGCGAAGGGGGCACCGACGGACATCCGATGCGCTGAAGCTCGATGTCTTTCAGGCCCCGACTCGTTCGCGGCTCGTCGATGAACGCACCGATCGCGCGCGCGGTCATGTCGAGTTGCTCGTTGTCGCCGTTGCGCACGACCTCACCGCGCAGGGAGGGCGCCGCGCTACTCGACGTACTACACATCACGACCGTGGCGCGCTCCATCGCATCCAAGCTCTTCGCTCTCGTCGCACTGGTCGCCGCATCGTCGGCTTGCGGCGGCGCACCGCGCGGCGGAGACACCACCTCCGCGTCGGGCGCGCATCGCACCGGTCCCATCACGCGCGGCCCCGACGGGCTTCCGGTGGACGGTCGCGAAATGGACGAACGCGTCGAGTCGTGGCGCACCGCGCATCGATACGTTCTGCGCGCTGCGGATCGTTGCGTCTCGGGATCGATGGATCTGTACCTACCGGCCGTCGACGCGCGCTGGGCACGATCGATTCGCTTCCGCATGCACGCGCCGCGATCGATCAGTTTCCACGTCGAGCTTCGCGCGCCGGGTGCGGCGGAAGGCCAGTATCTCAGCGCCACGATGTGGGGCGCCGATGCGGAAGAGCACGCGCGCATCCTTCGCGAGCAGACCGCGTGCATCTCACAGACGGTCGCGTCGGTCGCGCCTGCGGGCAGCGGTGCGCCGGCGACGGCAGTCACGTCGAGCGCACCGCCCGCGCGAGGAACGACCGCCCGCAGACCGCGTCCTCGTGCGCGTGACACTGCGCGGGTCACCGTCGTCGCGAGTGCAGCTCCGCCCGCTGCGATCGTGAGCGTTCCGCCTGTCACGGCCGAGGCCCCGGTGCGCGGATTCGTCGACCTCGGGAACGAGACGTACAACCCGCTCGGCGACACGCACTACTTCGACAAAGAGTTCGTCATCCAGCCGCGCTTCGCGCAGATCCCGATGAACAACGTGAATCGTGGCTGGGTGATCGATCGGCCCATGAACACGCCGCTGGTCGTGCGCATCTGGACGCAGGATCCGCAGGACTTCGAAGGCGTGGTGTTGCAGATCGAAGACCTCGTGCTCGAGCCGCACATTCCAGAAGCCGAGTACACGCGACTGATGGATCGGCGCGTCGGTGCGGGCAATCGACGGCAGGAAGAATTCACCGCGCTCTGCCGTGCTCATCCCGACGATCGGCAGTGCTACTTCACCGAGGAGAACCGCCGCCGCTACGTGGGCGCCACGCGTCCACCGCCTCCGCCGCGCGATGAAGAACCGCCGCATCGTCCGAGCGCCGATCACGTGTGGATCGCCGGCGGCTGGCAATGGAACGGCAGCGACTACGTGTGGATCAGCGGCATGTGGCGCTTCGTTCCGCCCGCGATCATCGCGACCGCGGCCGGCAGCACGAACACCACGACCGCGCCGACCGCGCCGCTCCCCGAGCCGCCTCGCGCGAATGCGACCGCGGCGGCAGCGCCGGCATCATCGAACACGAATGTCGCATCGTCCTCGAACGCCACATCGAGTGCCGCGTCGAACACGAACGCTGCGTCGGTGAGTGCCACCGCCACGGTGTCCGCGCCTGCGCCCGCAGTCATCATGCCCACCGCTGCGCCCGTCGCACCGCCGCCGCGTGCGGAAGCGATTCCACCTGCGCCGCAAGCGGGCGCGATGTGGATCGCGGGTTACTGGCAATGGAGCGGCACCGCGTGGGCGTGGACCTCGGGTCACTGGCAGATGCCGCCCGCCGTGAACGTGCGCTGGACCCCGCCCGCGGTTCAGGTTGGAACCGGCGGCGTGCAGGTCTTCATGCCGGGCGGATGGATTCGACTCGGCCGTTGAGCCGGAAAGAGCGTGGCGGGCTGTCGGGGTTTCGACGTACTTCGGCGGCAGCCGATGGCATTTTGCGTTTACGTTTACGTTTAAGTTTACGTTTACGTTTTGAAGGCTACGGTGCGCTCCATGGAGCCCGGAACCGCGCTCGATCCCAACGCGCCGATTGCTTGCGAACACGCCGCGACGTGCGCCGGATGTCCTTCGATCGACGCGCCCTACGACACGCAACTCGCCGCGAAGCGTGAGCGTGTTCGCGCTGCGTTCGCGCGCTATCCAGTGCTCGCGTCACTGCCGGTCGAGCCTACCGAGCCGGCGGATCCACGCACTTCGTATCGCACGCGCGCGAAATTCACGGTCGGCATCGGTGCCGATGGTCGCGTCGCGCTCGGACTCTTCGATCGCGCCGGCACCCACCGCGTCGTCGACATTCCACAGTGCCAGGCCATTGCGCCGGTGCTGGTCGAAGTGTCGAACGCGTTGCGCGCGATCCTCGCGGATCCCCCCGCGCCACTGCGCCCGGTGTTCGCACCGCCCGCGCACAACGGCGCGCTCCACGCGGTCGATCTGCGCGAAGTCCGCTCGGCCGACGGACGCGCTCAGTGCTTGCTCACGCTCGTTCTCGACGGCACACGCCCGGTCGGCGAAGGGATCATCGCCGAAGCGGCAAAA
>CBIHQZ010000845.1:0-3749 GCA_966212315.1 uncultured Myxococcales bacterium | reverse complement strand
GCGACGACGTCTTCCAGGTCTACCTCCGGGCCAAGGGTGCCGCCGACGACGACCGGCACTCCCCCACGCGGTTTCGCTGACTTCGTATAGTCCTTCGTGAGCCACGCTTTCGACACGAGCGCGAGCTTGTTGAAGGCACCCGGATCGACGATCACGTTGCCGGGATCGAGCACGTTGGACATCGACCATTTCGCACCGAGCGCGGTGAATCGCTCGATGGGATTCGCGTGGAAGCAGTAGTCGAGGATCGCGTTGATCGCCTGCGCCTGCCGCACGCCGCTCGGTGGTGTTCCGGTCGCGGCCACCGCCGAGAGCGCGTCCGGCGTGAGATAGAGCGGAACCTTCCGGTTCACGATCGTGTGGTGGAAGTTGAACCACTCGGCGATCTCGTCGACGCGAGTGAACGGAAACGTCGGGGTGCCAGGCATCGGTGTTCCTCGGGTGGTGCGCTACGGCGTCGCGTTGTCGGTGCTCGGAATGCCGCCATCACCGGGAGTCGAATCGGGCGCGGCGCACTGAACGATCGCGACGGGATTCGCCGTGCTCGCGTTCTGCACGAGGATGCGATCGATCCCGTTCGGGCAATTCGGCAGCGAGACGAACGATGCGTTGGTGGGGTTGAAACGCGACTCGTCCTGGCTCGGATCCGTCGCGCACGGGCTCTCGTGGATCTCGCATCGCTGCAACGGGCCCATCGCTCCGGGACCGCCGGGACGTGCGCGCAACACGATGTTCGTCGGGCCACATGCACTCATCGCCATCGCGCCGAGCAGCAGCGCACACACGCCTGCACCAGCGGTCTTTGTCGACGCAGACTCGCGCGCCGATCGGACTTCGTTCGCCATCGTCTCTCCCCGTTCGCGCCGTCGAGCGACGCACGAACGTGGTGAGTTCAATCGACTCGCATCGCGCGGTAAAGAACATTCGCGCGCGTGACGACTCGTCCGTTGCGACTACTTCGCAGCTCGGTCTGCTCGCTCGCCCTCGGCCGTCGTCATCGGCCCGCGACGCGCGTGCTTCAGGATCTGCTGAACGATCAGCACCAGCGAGCAGAACGTGGCGAACGTGACGATGCCGCTCGTGAGAACCGGCTTCCAAGCGCAGATTCCGGCACCCACGAAGAGCGCCACCGACGCGACCCACAGACCGGGAAGAACCGTGAGCGCACCGACTGCGACCGTGGCGCCGTACACGAACAACGCGTGCAGCCCGGCGGTGCGCGAGTCGCCATGCGCGACGGCGACCAGCACGTCGCTGAGTGAACCGAGGCTCACTGCGAGCGCGGCGAGCCAGGTGAGCTGGCGGCTGATGCGATTGGCGAAGAGCTTCCGCCGCCCGAAGAGCATCCCCGCCGCGAGCGCCAGCATGATGACCCCGTCGATCGTGAGTGCGTCGCGCATCGGAATCGGATGCCCCGATCGCATCTCCGAGCGCGTGCTGTCGATCGACATGAAGATGCCCGCGCCGAGTGCGACCACCATCGCGGCCGTGCGCGCTTTCGCGGACACCGAGGAATCCTGTTCGCGTGCCTCGCGGCGTTCGCGTTCGTCACGCGCGCGTTGTGCGGCGATTTCCGCGGCCAGTGCTTCGACGCGAGCGCGCAGTGCAGCCGGGACCGTCGCCATCTCGCGCAATAACGCGCCGGCCGCATCGGGGCTTCGCTGTGCGATCTCACGCTCGACGAGGTGCTGTAGACACGCATCGAGCCCCGCGCGCGCCTTGTCGTTGCCGAGCCACTCACGCAATGCCTGCATGAATCCGAAACGCGCTTCGGTGAGATGCCGATGGGCGTCCATGCCGGTGAGCGCCGCATCGTTTCCTTCGGCGATCCCCGGGATCTCGCGGAACCGCGCGAGCGCCGCGTCGGCGGTGCGCGCGAGTGCGATCGACCCGCGATGCATCAGGTACTCGTCGAGCGATTGACGGAACGCCGCCACGGTCTGCGGCCGCGCCTCGGGCAATCGCGCCGTCGCACGGCGACAGAGTTCCGCGAGTTCTTCCGGCACATCGGGCCCGTACTTCGCCGGCTCGGACACCGTCGCTGCGAAGAGCACGTCAGCCACCGTCTCACCGGCGTGACGGAACGTGCCGGTAAGGATCTCGTGCAGCGTCGCACCGAGTAGATATACGTCGGTGCGCGCGTCGACCTCGCGTTCGTTGCCGCTCACCATTTCGGGCGCCATGTAGTTCGGCGTTCCGACGATGCGCATCGACTCGACAGGGGCCGCCGCATCGATTTCGCCATCGCGCGTGACGCGAATCGCAACGCCCCAGTCGAGCAGATAGACCTCGCCGAACGAACCGATCATCACGTTGCTCGGCTTGATGTCGCGATGGATCACGCCGCGGCTGTGCGCGAACTCGAGCGCGTTGCAGACCTGCCCGAGCACGTGCAGATGCGCGGCGCGTCGATCGTCGAACTGTTCGTCGAGTCGCACCCACGCGGGCGCATTCGGGTCGTCGACGAGTTCGCGCCATGGCGTTCCGTCGATCCGCTTCATCACGATGACCGGGCCACCCTGATCGTCGCGACCGAGGGCATGCACCGGCACGATGTTCGGATGCTCGAGCGCCCCCGCGATGCGTGCTTCGTGCAGCAGCATCTCCGCGGCGCCGACCTGCCGCGCACGCAGGCACTTCACGGCAACCTCGCGACGCAGCGAACGCTGGCGCCCGAGATACACGATCCCCATCCCGCCTTCGCCGAGCAACGACTGCAACGCGAGGTCGCTCGACGACGCCGCGATCTCTTGCGGAATCGGGATCCCCTCGCCTTCTTCGAACCCGAGCGAGATCCGCGGGAGCGAACCCGAGTTCACGCGCTTCACCGCCGCGCTCACCCGTCGCGGAACGCCATCGGCCGCGAGTGTGTCGGCGTGGACTTCGTCACTGCCTTGCGGGATCGACGACGGTTTCGGCGGGAGCGATGCCTCGTCGAGTGACGCCGCGTCGACGGTCATCATCGCGTGGTTCGGCTTCTTCCCCGGTGCGTCTGCCATCCCCGCTCGCTTGCGCGACATTACCGGCTTTCCGTGGTCGCGCGGGCCAAATCGTCGGACCTTCGCAGCCGGTGCATCCCGACGTGGAACAGCGAGTTCGGACAGAACCGAGTCTCGAAGCCGCAATGGGTCGCGCAAGTTGGGCATCAAGGGTCTGCCCGTTTCGGCGGGAACAACCCTTTCGGAGGTTACGAATGTTCAAGTCGCTTCTTCTCGTGGTGTGTCTCTCGGTGTTCGGTCTCTTCATGGGCGCGTGCGGTCACCCGTCCGTTGCGCTCGGCAGCACCACGATCGGCGGAACGTCGTTCAACGCGATCGCCGAAGGCTCGAACGCAGCCGGCTCGACCAGCACCTACGCCATCGTTCCTGCAGCCGGCACCACCGGCATCACCCGCATCCGCGCATGGATCGGTGTCGACTCGACGCCGACTGCGACCGCGGTGACGGCGGTTCTCGATCCGGCCGATGGCGACTACGACGCCGACGTGCTCGTGCCGAACCCGATCCCGACCGGCGCGAAGCTGTGGGTCGAAGTCACGCAGAACGACATGACGAACACGGGCTCTTTCACGCTCCCGGCGAACTGAGTTCGCAGACCTGCTCGACGCGAAGACCGCGGACTCAACGCGCCGCGGTCGCCGCTTGAAATCCCCCTGCACGCAGCGTGATCACCAGCGTGTCGCGATGCCCACCGCTCCCCGCTTCCATCGGCTGTATCGGCGTCGACTCGTGAATCACCCGCGCATCGTC
>CBIHQZ010000844.1:0-3760 GCA_966212315.1 uncultured Myxococcales bacterium | reverse complement strand
CTTCGCCCCGCCTCGCGTCTCGCCCCTCCGCATTGTGTGCAGATCGCGGTTCTCTCATGCTCCTCGGCATGAAGAGACTCTCGATCGCGTGCGTGATGGCGGCCGTTCCTGCATTCCTGGCGGCGGCTCTCGCGGCGGGCGACGCGCGCGCGACCGACTACTATCTCGACTCGCGCACGGGCAACGATTCCCAGAACGGACGGTCGGCGAGTGCAGCCTGGCGCACCGTCGCGCCGCTCGGTTCGGTGACCTTCGCGCCCGGCGACCACGTGTACTTCGCGCGCGGGAGTTCGTTCGACACGACTAATCGATTCGCCACGTCGGGCTGGGACCCGGGTGTGTGGACGCAGGCGGATTCGGCGGGAACGGCAGCCAATCCCATCACGTTCACTTCGTACGGAACCGGCGCGCGACCGGTCCTGCACAACACGCACGACATCGAAGGCTCGAGCGTGTTCACGCTGCGTGGTGCGTACACCGTTCTCGATGATCTCGAACTGAACGACACCCACGGCGGCGCCATCATCATCGAGGACACCGCCACGCACGTGACGATCACGCATTGCGACATCCATCACGTCGGGGCCGGTGCGACGGTCTATGGAGCGTATGCGCGGATCACGCAGAATCATCTGCACGACGGCGTGATGATCCACAATACGCCCGGCGGTGACGACGACTACGGCGCGAACGGCGTCGTGGTGTCGGCGTCCAACGTCGAGATCTCGTACAACGTGGCGGAGCGATTGATCGCGCCGTGCATGGACTTCGGCGTCGACGGCGGGTTCGTCGAACTCTACGGCGCGGTCTCGGACCTCTCGGTGCACCACAACACGGTGAGCGACTCCGACGGCTTCTGCGAAGGCGGGAGTTCGAACAACGCTGCGATCTCGCGATTGACCTTCGCCTACAACCTCTCGGTCGACGATCGATCGTTCTTCGTGTTCCACAACGGCGGAGATCATTTCGCCGCGGTGTTCAGCAACGTCGTCGCCTCGAACAACACCATCGTCGAGACCACCGGCACTCCGACGCTCTTCTGGGCGAGCAGCGATCCGAGCGCGGGCTCGTTCACGATCGAGAACAACATCATCGCCGCGCCTGGCGGGCGCGTGTACCAGCGTCCCGGGGCGATCACGCATCATCACAATCTGTATCCGCCGACGAGCACGGTGGGTGTCGCGCTCGATGCGACGGAGCGCGCGGTCGATCCGATGTTCGTGAACGCCGCGACGCGCGACTTTCATCTGCGTGCCGGAAGCGCGGCAATCGATGTCGGCGTGGCCGCGGCGTTTGCATCGGACCTCGATGGCGTCGCGGTTCCGGCTGGTGCGGGGGTCGATCTGGGGGCGTTCGAATACGTGGCGCCCGGAACAGATGCGGGCGCGCCTGTCGATGCGTCCATGCTCCCGGACGTCGTGTCGAATCCGACCGACGCCGGCGCGGTGATGGACAGCGGGACGATGGCCGGCGACGCAGCGACGGACGGATCGACGAGCGGGCCCGACGCGGCGCTGCGCGACGTGCTCGGCGGCGAGATTCACGCGCCGGCGGACGTTGCCGACGAATCCACGGGTGGCGCAGTGCACGGGCAATGCAGTTGCGATGCGGCCGGGGCGAGGGCGCGATCGCGCAATGCAATCTGGTGCGTGTTGCTCGCGTTCATCGCGTTGTCCGCGCGCCGATCACGCCAGCGCCGCGCGCGCGATCGAGGCTGAGCCCGCGTCAGGCCATCCACGCCGCGACGCGCCTGAGGTCTTTCACGAACGCCTTCATTTCGCGCGCGCGACTCGCCGAATCCGGCGCGCGCAGGATCGACGAGGGGTGCACGGTCGCGACGACGTAGTCCGCGAGTTCCGACTCGATCGGCACGCCGCGTTGTTTCGTCACGCGGAACGAACGGCCCAGCAGCGCCTGCGCCGCGGTTGCACCGAGGCACACGAGGACCGTCGGTTTCACACGGGCGATCTCGGCGTCGAGCCACGGGCGACACGCGTCGATCTCGGCGGCGTCGGGTTTCTGATGAATGCGCCGCGTGCCGCGATTCTCGTGCTTGAAGTGTTTCACCACGTTGGTGAGATAGATCTCGCCGCGATCGATCCCTACCGCTTCGAGCGCGCGATCGAGCACGCGCCCCGCCGGACCGACGAACACGTGCCCTTCGCGGTCCTCGTGATCGCCGGGTTGCTCGCCGATCATCATCAGCGGCGCGCGCGTGGGCCCTTCACCGAACACCGTTTGCGTCGTGTCCTTCCAGAGCGGGCACGCGCGACACGTCGCTGCCGACTCGCGTAGTGCCCGCAGTCCGCCGCGTGTCGGAACATCCGGAACCGTCACGAGTCGTCGCGAGCGAGTGGCTGTCGGCATCGGGTCACGGTGGCGGACCGGCGCACGCGCGTCCATGACGCGGGTCGCGTCACGCCATGGTGGCGTGATACGGAAATCCTTCGACGGGTTCGGTCGGAACGATCGCGTGGAAGCGAGTGAGATCGAGCACGAGTTGTCCGTTCGGATCCTCGCTGATCACGTCCGCGTGACGTGCGCCCCACACGATCTCGCGATCGGGGTAGTCGTGCATCGCGTGCACCGGCTGGAAGGTCGTGTCGTCGAGACCCATGACGACGACGTTGAGTTCCAGTTCGTCGGCGACCATACGCTCCGGCGAGTAGCCGTGCAGCGGACTGTCGGGCGAAATCTTGTGCATCAGCGTGTACCCGCGCGCGAGAGCGGCGGTGCGCTCGCGGGTGAGCTTCAAGTCGTACATGCGGTAGTACGTGACGCCTTCGCGCGTTCGTTCGGTGCGAACCATCGTGATGCGGAACTCGGCACCCACGATCTGATTGGAGCGCGCGTTGCCGACGCGAATCATGAGGGTGGGAACGCCGTCGTACGGGCCGATCACGGCGCGACGGCAGAACATCACGCGAGCGGTGGCGCGTCCGAACTTCGCGAACATCAGTCCGGTCGCGAGGGCCGTGACGAGCAGACCGGTGATCGATTCGACGACCATCACGGCGTTGGCGAGATGCGTCTCGGGGTACATCGCGCCGTAGCCGATCGTGCCGAGCGTCTGCGCACTGAAATAGAACGCGTCGAGCACCGAGCCCTTCGCGGCGTGGGCGATGCCGCCGATGCGGGCGTATGCGATCGCGAACAGCACATTGATGACGAGATAGACGGCGACGAGCTGCGCGATCGCGGCGGGCCACGAGGCACGGACGAACGCGTGGTAGCCGTCGCGGAGCGGCGTTCGCGGCGCGCCGAGCACACGGATTCCGGGGCGCGGCGCGGCGGCGGGCGGTGTGAGCACGGGGGCACTGGACATGTGGAACGGCGAGTATCGAGACGCTGTCCGCGGGCACCAAGAAAGCGACGTCGGCGAGTGGTCCGCGCAGTAGACTCGGCGCGTGTCGCACGAAGAAACCACAGCGTTCGTCGCGCGAAGCGAGGGAGCCGGCGTGCTCCATCCGCGTCGCGCGGTTGCGGCGCTCGCGCTCATTCCGATTGCGGCCGCGCTCGCATGCGCCGGTTCGATCATGGGTATCGAAGCGCTCGCGCTCGGCGCGCCGATCGTGGCCGTCGCATCGCTGATGACCGCGTGGATCGTGGCCGCACGGCAACGCGCGCGGGTGAAGACCGCGGCGGACATCACCGTGGCGGGCAATGTGCTGCGATTGACGAAGAGCGACTGGACGTTCGAGTCGCCGCTACGACAGGTGCGGGCCGGATGGTTCGTTCCATCGAACGGGCGCGTCGAGAT
>CBIHQZ010000843.1:0-3761 GCA_966212315.1 uncultured Myxococcales bacterium | reverse complement strand
TTCGCGCAGGCGAAGCTTAGGAGTCGTTGCCGCGGGTTCACCCGCCGGGAATCCCGCGGCGAGCGCCGCGCGCATTCGTGACCCATGGTGAGGCGGCAGCCGAGAGGTCTCACGACCGTGCGCATCGCGACAACGCCGCATACCGACGCCATCATCGTTCGCGCCCCTCTTTCGACGACGCCTGCGTTCACGTGAATCGCAGTGGCGTCGGAGGGAGAGGGGCAGGCGGCAGCCGGGGTGAGGTCTCACGAACGCGCGCGTCGCGACAACACCGCATACACCGGCGCAGCAAGCGCGATGAGACCGATCGAGACGAAGGTCTTGCCCGGCCGCGTGATCGCGTAGCTGGCTACGATCGCGATCGACGTGACCGAGAAGACGATCACGCTCACCGGATAGCCGAGCGTGCGATGCGGCCGTGGAAGATCGGGCTCGGTGCGTCGCAGTCGAATCGTCGCGAGGGCTGCAATCGCATAGAAGGGCCACGCGCCGACGACGAAGAGATCTGCGAGTGCGCCGCCGATCGCGGTGAGATAGCCCATTGCGAGCACACCACACACGATCACTGCGACGTACGGCGCACCGGCGGGCGAAGTGCGCGCGAACGCACGGAGGAAGAGTCCATCGCGCGCAACGGCGTAGACCACGCGCGACCCGGTCAAGAGCGCGACGGCGCATCCGCCGAACGTCGAGATTGCCACGAGCAGCGACACCACCACGCGACCCGTTGCACCGAAAGCGATCGCGGCGGCGTCGGCGGCGGGTGTTTCACTGCGTGCCAGAAACGCAGGCCCGAGCGCGCGCAGGTAGGCGATGTTCACCAAGAGGTAGAGCCCCGTCACGACCGCGGTGCCGAGCAGCAACGCGCGCGGAACATTGCGCGACGGATGCTTCACCTCACCTGCGATGGACGTGATGTCGATCCATCCGTCGTAGGCCCACAGCACCGGCACGAGCATCGCGACGGTCTCGAGCAGCGACGCATGCCGCGGGGCCGAGGTCGCGGCAGTTGTCATCGCGTGCGGTGACGCACCGAGCGAACGAACACCCACGAGGCCGATCGCCGCCATCAGCAAGACGCCTGCGAACTTCACCACGGTCGCGCCGCTCTGCACCGCCGCGCCGGTGCGTACGCCGATCACGTTCGCGCCGACGAGCCCGAGCACCACACCGACCGCGAGTATGCGCACGCCACCGGGCGACCCGTGGAGCAGCCCGCCGATGTGCTGAGCAGTGACCTGCGCGAAGAATCCGATGCTCGAGGGAACGAGGACGATGGTCATCGCCCACGCGAAAGCGAACGCGGCAAACGGGCCGAATGCTCGACGGAGATACACGTACATCCCGCCCGTCTCGGGAATCGCGGCGCCGAGTTCGGCGAACGACACCGCGCCGAGGAACGAAAGCGCGCCGCCCGCGAGCCAGAGTGCGAGGGTGGTGCGCGGCGAGTCGATCGTTCCTGCGACTTCGTGCGGTGTCGCGAACACGCCGCTCCCGAGCATCGCGCCGACGGTGATCAACACCGCCGACCCGGCCCCGAGTTCGCGGCGCAGTTCGGTCACGATGCGGACGGGAGCGCGAGCGCCTCGATCACTTCACCCACCACCATCGCCGTGAGTCGCGCGTAGAGATCGTTGCCTTCGTCGATCGAGCCTTCTGCCGGCGCGCCCGTGTACGCGCGGGTGATGCCCATCTCGCGGAACGTGGATTTCCCCGCACGAATCGCATCCGAGAGAGAGATCGGCACGTGCGGCAGCGATGCGCGCACCTGGTCGTGTACGAGGTCTTTCTGCGCCGCGAGCACCAGCGATGTCTCGTACGACCCGGCGTGGCAATCGCCGCGCTTGAACTCGGACGACAGCGTGCGCCCCCATCGCGGCGTGAGCTGGTTCGCGAACACGACGCCGCCTTCGGAGATCGCTCGCGCGCCCTCGATACCGCGCGTGATGGCGTTCACGTGATCGGGCTCGAGGTGATGATTGATCACGCACACCAGCGCGAATCCCGCCGCGCGATACGCCGCGCATACCTCGCGCACCAGTTGCTCGACGAGTGCGGACGAGAGCGAGATGGCGCCGGCGAAGCCCGCTGCGTAGTTCGTCACGCCGTACGACAAGGGCGGCGCCGCGACCGCACCGATGTCCTTGGCCCGCAGTGCTTGCACCGCGCGACGGGCGCTCTCCACCGCGAGAATCGCGTCGGTCGCGAGCGGCAGGTGCGGCCCGTGCGGTTCGGTGCTTCCGATCGGCAACACCACCACCGCACGCGTGCTGCTCACGATGCGCTCGCATTCATCGGTGGTGAATTCACCGAGCGCGAGTGGGAGATCACGCCATCCGTTGGTTTCGTACTTCGCGGTCGGTTCGTCGAGCAGGCTCATGGATTCCTCGGTGTTCGGGTCGGACTGGCGCACCGGCGTCGACATGGCACCGACCGTTCGCCCTGAGCAAGCTGCGAGAGCAGCGGTGTCGAAGGGTCGGATCGAGTGTTGCTGTCGCCGCGGCTAGCGCGACGTTGCGCGAATGGCTTTGCGATCGATCTTGCCGCGATCGTTCTTCGGCAGGTCGCCGACGAACTCGACCTCGCGCGGATATTTGTGTTTTGCGAGGCGTTCCTTGGCCCATCCCTGCAGTTCGGTCGCGAGGGTGACGCTCGCGTCGAACCCTGCACGCACCACCACCACCGCGCGCGTCTTCACGAGGCCGCGCTCTTCGATTCCGATCACGGCGACCTCGGCGACCGCGGGATGCTTCAAGAGACACTCTTCGACTTCGAGCGGCGAGACCCAGAGACCCGAGACCTTCAACAGTTCGTCGGCGCGTCCCGAGAACCAGAAGTAGCCGTCTTCATCGACGCGAAACAGATCGCCGGTGCGACACCAGTAACCGTGGAACGTCGACCAGCTCTTGTCGCGATCGCCGAAGTAGCAATGCGCGACGCTGTCGCCCTTGATCCAGAGAACGCCTGTTTCACCGGGCGGTAGCGCTTCGGCGCCCGGGCCGATCGCATCGCGCGAGAGGATCTTCGCTTCGTATCCGTCCACCACGCGGCCGAGCGATCCGGGCTTCACGTCGCCGGGCCGGTTGCTCACGTAGATGTGGAACATCTCGGCCGAACCGATGCCGTCGTAGACCTCGCCACCGAATCGCGCGGTCCAACGTTCCAGCAACGGCGGCGGCAGTGCTTCACCGGCCGAGAGCGAGAAGCGCAACGACGAGAGATCGAGGCCGGGCTTGCCGCTCGCGCGCAACGCCGCGTCGTGTTCGAGGAGCTTGCCCATCATGGTGGGAACGTTGGTGAGCACCGTCGGTTGGTAACGTTCGATGGCAGCGATCAGGGACTCGGGTGTGGGACGTTCCGAGAAGAGCCCGACGGTCGCGCCGACGGCGAACGGGAACATGAGATTGGTGCCGGTCGCGTAGCCGAAATAGAGCCGCGGAACGCTCACGCACACATCGCCGCGCCGATAGCCGACCGTCCCTTTCGCGTAGACCTCGGTGTTGAACGCGAAGTCGCGATGGGTGTGCACGGCGGCCTTCGATTGACCGGTCGAGCCCGACGTGAAGAGCCAGATCGCGACGTCGTCACGGCGCGTGACCGGAAGCGTGACGTGCGCGGGCAACGGCGTGGCGAGTGCATCGCGCAACGACACCACAGGGACGCGCGCGATCGCGACCGGCGCAGGCGCCGCTTCGGGGTCACCGCCGTCGGTCGCAGCGTCGGCCGTGACGAACACCGCCCGCAGATGCGGCGACGCGTCG
>CBIHQZ010000842.1:0-3764 GCA_966212315.1 uncultured Myxococcales bacterium | reverse complement strand
CTGCGCGAGCTGTCCGACCCGACGGGCCTGTTGTCGACCGCCGGGGCTTCGTCGCCCAGCGACTCGCGCAACATTGCCTGCATCTTGCGCCGCGCGTGAAAGAGCCGCGACATGATCGTGCCCTTCGACACATCCATCGACTGCGCCATCTCTTCGTACGACATCCCCTCGACTTCGCGCAGCACGATGACCGCGCGGTGATAGGGCGGGAGCTTGTCGAGCGCGGCTTGCATCGCAACGACGAGTCGCTTGCGGCCGAGTGCGTCGTGCGGATCGGTCTCACCGCGAAACGGCAGCAGTTCGGCCGGCGCGCCGTCGAGATCAGTGCGCTCGTCGAGCTCGACCGACTGCCCGGTGCGCTTGCGAATGCGATCGATCGAGAGATTGACCACGATGCGATACATCCACGTGCCGAAACTCGCCTGCCCTTCGAACTCGTGCAGGTGCTTGAACACGCGGAGAAAAGCCTCTTGGACGACCTCGCGCGCATCCTCGGTGTTGCGCACGATGCCGTAGGCCACCGCCTGCGCCCGGCGCTGATGGCGGTCGACGATTTCCTTGAACGCGCGACCATCGCCCTTCGCCGCGCGGGCGAGGAGTTCCTGGTCGTAGCGTCGGTCCTCGGCGCGGGCATCCTGAGGATTGGACGGCTCCGGCGGCGTTGCATTCACGCCCGGTGTCGCGGATTTCGGTCCGGGCGGAGTCACGGCCGGGGAAACCTATCAACAGTCGGGGCGGATCGGCCAGCGATAGTGCGTACGCGCGGGTGATGCGCTCCACCAGCGCAGACGATTCGTCCGTCGAGGATCAGTTAGCGCATCCGGCTCTGTTGCGTGTGCCGCTTGCGTCGCGAGCACCGTGTGACAGGCGTTGCTCGTGCCGTGTCGCGCCGCGTGTCCGTTGCGCGAGTTCCGGATGGTCCCGCACCCAAGTCGGGTACGCTGACTTCTCTATGCGAAGTGCCTCGGTTACGCGTTCCGTGCCCTTCGACATCCGTCGCGTCGGATCTCTCGTCGCGTGTCTCGCAGTCCTCGTACTTTCGAGCGGCTGCAGTGGCGGCATCTTCCTCGGCGACGATGCCGCGGAAGTCACGTCGTCGACTGACGCCACCTCCGGCGTCGATACCTCACTCGCCGACCTTACGATGACTCTCGATGGGCCGCTTCCCGATGCGCCCGGTCTTTGTCCCGCCGGCGCGTCGCGCTGCAATCGCACGTGCGTCGACCTCGCGACGAACGCGGTGAATTGCGGCGCGTGCGGGCATGCGTGCCGCCCCGGCGAGACGTGCACGGCGGGCAGGTGTCATTGCGCGCCCGATCGGCCGGACGACTGCATCTTTGCCTGTGTCGATCACCAAACCGATCAACATGCGTGCGGCGGGTGCATGAACTGGTGCCCATTCGATGCGACCTGCAGCGGCGGCCAGTGCATTTGTCCTTCGCAACGCCCGACGCTCTGCAACCACCAATGCGTCGACCTGCGGACTTCTGTCACTGCATGCGGCGTGTGCGGCCACGGATGCAGCGGATTGGAGGAATGCGTCGACGGGCAATGCGTCTGTCCTTCGCAATGGCCCGACCGCTGCAGTTTGCGATGCGCTTCCCTGCAGACCGACCCGTTCAACTGCGGCCGATGCGACCATCGCTGCGCGCCAGGAGCCGCGTGCCTTGCTGGCGCGTGCGTCTGCCCGCCCTGGGCGCCCGATGCGTGCGGCGACAACTGCTTCTACGGCGTAGAGGACGCCCTGCACTGCGGGAATTGCGCGACCGCCTGCGAGACAGCCTGCTCCGGCGGCGCGTGCGTCGGCGTGCAGAACGTCTCGCCGTCGATGCAATGCCTAGTTCTCGGAGACGGCGCCGTCCGCTGCCCCGGCTGTCTCAATGACTGTGGACGTCCGCTGAATTCGCTCTCGCGCAACGTCCTCGGCATCGACGATGCGGTTCAAGTCAGCGATGGATCGCTTCATCACTGCGCACTCCGCTCGAACGGCACCGTGTGGTGTTGGGGTGCGAACAACGAGGGGCAACTCGGTGATGGATCGACCACGCTCCAGTCCGCCGCACCGGTGCAGGTCGTCGGCCTGCAGCGCGAGCGACGACGCCGGCACGTTGTGGTGCTGGGGCGAGAACGTCGATCGCGCGCTCCGATCGCTGCCGGGCGATGTCCGAACGCCCATCGCGGTACTGACCGACGTCTCGGACATCAGCGTCGCCGAATGGCACCTCTGTGCAATCCAGCGCGGCGTGCCGCTGTGCTGGGGATCGAACGTCTCGGGCGTCCTCGGTCGGGACACGACGACCAGCGCCCCGTATACACCCGCCCCGGTCGAGGTCTCCGTCGAAGCAGTTCAGATCTCTGCCGGCACTGGGCACACGTGCATGGTCGGCGCGGACACGGCCGTGTACTGCTGGGGAAATGCGTACGATGGAGAGTCCGGCACGAGCCTCTCGCCAGATCCGATTCTTCCGACGCGCGTGGCCTCGCTCACGCAAGTGACGGCGGTGTTCGCGGGATACTCGCGCTCGATCGCGCTCATGGCCGACGGGACGTTGCGCGCGTGGGGACGCGCTCCGCGCGGCGACGGATTGCAAACCTCCTCGCCACAGCCTGTCGAGGTGCGCGGCGTGTCGAACGTCCGAACCGTGAGCGCCGATCGACCGAGCGCCGTCGATCGAATGGGCCGCGTATGGACGTGGGATGGCGCTGCAGCCGCGATGATGCCGCCGTTCTAGTTCCGAAAACGATGGGCGAGCAAATCGCGCGCGGCATCGCGCTACCCTTCGCGCGCCATGACTACCCACTCGAAGCGCACCATCGACTCCGACGTTCGTCCCGGCTTCACCGCGACCTATCTTCGCATCGCGGGCGGCGAGTGCGCGTTCATCGAAGCACACACCTCGCTCGCGCTTCCGAAGATGCTCGCCGCACTCGCCGAAGCGGGTCGCCGCCCCGAGGACGTGCGCTACGTGGTGGTGACCCACGCGCATCTCGATCACGCCGCCGGTGCGAGTGCGCTCGTGCGCGCGTGCCCGAATGCGACGCTCCTCGCGCATCCGCGGGCGGCGCGCAATCTCATCGATCCGTCGAAGCTGGTGGCGAGTGCGACCGGCGTGTACGGCGCGGAACGTTTCGCCGCGCTCTACGGCACCATCGATCCGATCGCGAGCGAACGCGTGCGTGCACTCGACGACAACGCAACCTTCGAACTCGGCGACGCGACGCTGCGCGTGCATCACACCGCCGGTCACGCGAACCACCACTTCGTCGTGCACGACCCCACGCTCGACACGGTCTACACCGGCGACACGTTCGGTCTCGTGTATCCCGCATTGCAGAAGCGCGGGCGCTTCGCGTTCCCGTCGACGAGCCCCACCAACTTCGACGCGAGCGAAGCGCACAAGAGCATCGACCGGGTGATCGCGCTCGGCACGCGCACCGCGTGTCCCACCCACTTCGGCGAGGTCGACGGGCTCGCCGAGATCGCGTCGCAATTGCACGCGTGGATCGACCGCGCCGAAGGCTGGGTGAACGACGTGATCGCGCGCGGCGAGAGCACCGAAGCGGCGACGATGCGATTGCACGGCGTGTGGCGCGAGGCACTCGTTGCCGATGCTGTGCAGCGCGAGCTCGCGTTCGGTGCCGAGGAGATCGACCTGCTCGGTCTCGACGTCGAACTCAACGCACAGGGGCTCGCGGTGGCGGCAGAGTTGAAGCGGAAGGCGGCGGCGCCGCGGGGGTGATCGGAGGGTCGGGCGTACCGAGCC
>CBIHQZ010000841.1:0-3769 GCA_966212315.1 uncultured Myxococcales bacterium | reverse complement strand
ATCGAGTGCCCGCAATGGGATGACTCGCGTCCGCCGGCACGTCGCGACGTGCCACCACAGACTCGCGGGATGGTCTCGCGGGATGGTTCGCGGGAATGGTTCGCGGGAACGAGACCTCTCGTCGACGTCGGTCACGTCATAAGAGAAGAACGCTTGCGCGGGTTTCGTACACGTCACTAGACTCGGCCGCTCGCGCGTCGGTGGAGGCCCAACGAATGACTCGGATGTTTGTGTTTGGATTGCTGTCGCTCACGGTGGCCTGCGGACCTAGCCCATCGCCGCAATCGGCGACCCATTCAGCGAACGGCGCTCGAGGCGAACAGCCGCGCGCACGTCCCATGCCCCACGATACGTGCGTCGAAGGCGGCGGCGATGTGCAGCAACTCGACGTGAACGGCGACGGTCGCGCCGATATCCGCACCGTCAATCGCGGTGGCCATGTCTACTGCCGCGAGACCGACGCGAACTTCGACGGGCGTGTCGACATCATCCGTTGGTTCGACGATCAGGGGCGCGTGACACGCGTCGAAGACGACTACGATTTCGACGGACGCCTCGATGTCGTCGCCACGTACGAGAACGGCCAGCCCCTCACCGACGTCCTCGACACCAACTTCGACGGACGCACCGACACCTGGCGCGACTATCGGAACAATCACGTCGTCGCGCTCCGTCGTGACTCCAACGGCGATGGCCGCGTGGACATGTGGGAAGAGTTCGACGAAGGCGGCCGCCTGGTTCACTCGTCGGTCGATCAGAACGGCGACGGCGAACCCGACGCAGATCCCGACGCCGGCGCGCCCGCCACCGAAGCGACGCAGGCGAGCACGACCGTCACGACCAGCAGCAGCGCAGCACCGGCCGCCGCGCCGAGCACCGGCAGCAGCGGGAGCACTCCATGAAGATCCAGTTCGTCGGCGCCATCGCGCTTCTCTCGACCGCCGCCGCGTGCGGCGCCCCGGCGGGAAACACCAATCGCAATCTGGTGCGCCGTAACGTGACGCACATCGACAGTGCGACCTCGCGCGAAGATCACAGCCGCTGCGACGCGACCCAGCCGGGACGCAACGCCAGCGAGTACGACACCAACGGCGACGGCGTGCCCGACGTCCGCAAGGTCTATCAGATGATGGGCGAGGGGGCCGAGACCCGGTCGGTCCTCGTGTGTCGCGAAGTCGATCTCAATCACGACGGCACGAAGGACATGTTCCGCTTCTACAACGAGGAGGGACGCACCCTTCGCGAGGAAGAGGACCGCGACTTCGACGGCCGCATCGACGTGATCTCGTTCTTCGAGAACGGCGAAGTCGTGCGACGCGAGATGGACACCAACGGCGACGGCCAGGTCGACATGCGCGTCTTCTATCGTGACCGGCAGCCGTACCGCGCCGAGCGAGAGACCAACGCCGACCACGATCCCGAGTTCCACCCCGACTACTGGGAGTTCTACGACAGCCACGGTCACGTGCTCCGCATGGGCTGGGATTACGACCACGACGGACGCGCCGACCGATGGGACCGCGTGGATCGACTCGCGCCGATGCGTGCGGCTTCCGCTGCGACGCCTGCGGCGAGTGGTGCACCTGGCGCGAGTGCGAGCCCTGCGCCGGCGATGCCTCCGGCGGCTGCGAGCGCGGCGCCGGCAGCGACGCGCTGACGCAGACCCCTCCCTGCGCTGCCGCGCGCCCCTCCCCGAACGACACTGCGCGCTGAAAACGAGGGAGTGTCGTCCGAAGAGGGGCTTCGTCGATCGGGTACGTGTCGTGGGCATTGCGCTCGCGCCACGGGCAATCGCGCCGCGGGGATCCCGCTTGCGCAGTGGGTGCCCTACATCGCGCTCGCGCTGCAAACCCGACATCGCGCTCGCGCCGCGAGTGCCCCTCTTCGGACGACACTCGCGCGACCGCATCGCGCAGTGTCGTTCGGGGAGGGGCGATCAGTCAGCGGTGCAGGTGATGGGGAGGGGTCTACGTCAGAACGAGTGCTATGGTCGCGCCCCTCATGGCGAAGACTGAACGGTTGCAGAAGGTGCTCGCGCGCGCGGGCGTGGCGTCGCGGCGACATGCCGAAGAGTTGATTGCGGCGGGACGGGTGCGGGTCAACGGACGCATCGTCAGCGAACAGGGAACGCGCGTGGACTCGCGGCGCGATCGCGTCGAAGTCGACGGTCGCCGGGTCATCGCCGAGCCGCTCGTGTACTTCATGTTCCACAAGCCGCGCGGCACGGTCACCACGCTCGAGGATCCCGAGGGGCGCGCGACCATCAAGGACTATCTCACCGAGATGCCGGCGCGCGTCTTTCCGGTGGGGCGCTTGGACTTCCATACGTCGGGCGCGTTGCTCCTCACGAACGATGGCGATCTCGCGCAGGCGCTGCTGCATCCGCGCAAGTCGGTCACGAAGACGTACGTCGCCAAGGTGCGCGGGGTGCCGACCGACGCGCAGATCAATCCGTGGCGCGACGGCATGGAGCTTCCGCCCGTGGGCGACGAGATTCCCGGCGGCAAGACCAAACCCGCGGACGTCGACGTGCTTCGTCACGCGCCGAGCGGCATGGGATCGCAGACCGAAGACGGCACCACCTGGCTGCGGATCACGCTGCGCGAAGGGCGCAATCGGCAGATCCATCGCATGGCCGAGACGGTCGGGCTCTTCGTGATGCGCCTCGCGCGCATCGCGTTCGCGGGGCTCACGACCGAAGGGCTTCGTCCCGGCGAGTTCCGGCCGCTGACCGAGAAGGAACTGACGCTGCTGCGCACCACGTATCTGCGTCCGGTCGAAGAGGCTGCGTTGCGCGATGCCGAGAAGAAGTCGAAGCGCGCGGCGGCGGAGGCCGACGACGAAGCGGACGACGAGGCGGACGAGGATCTCGACAGCGACGACACGACGATCGAGTTCGACATGGACGCGCTCGGTGCGGACGGCGAAGGCGAAGACGCCGGGTTCAGTCCGTTCGAGCCCGACGACGAAGAAGGTCCGGGCGAGAAGCGCGCGCGTGCCGTGAAGCAGGGGGCGCGCGACGAGAGTGTCGGCGTTCGTGCGGCACGTGCGTGGGGGCAGCGTGAGTCGAACGACCGCGCCGATCGTGGTGGTGCATCGCGGGGTGCACCGGCGCGTGGTGAATCGCGGAGTGCGAGTGCTGCGCGTCCGGCGCCGAAGGGGCGCGAAGATGCGCGCGGCGGAAGTGCGCGTGGCGCAGCAAGTGGTGCGCGTCCGGCGTGGAAGGCGAGCGAGGACACGCGCGGCGGTGGGCACGCACGTGGTGAAGCACGTGGTGCAGGTGCAGCGCGTCCGGCGTGGAAGGCGAGCGAGGACACGCGTGGTGGTGGGCACGCACGTGGTGAAGCGCGTGGTGCAGGTGCAGCGCGTCCGGCGTGGAAGGCGAGCGAGGACACGCGCGGCGGAGCTGCGCGTGGTGCAGGACGTGGCGGTGCAGGTGGTGCGCGTCCGGCGTGGAAGGGGAGCGAGGACACGCGTGGCGGTGGAACTGCGCGCGGTGAAGCGCGTGGCGCAGGTGCAGCGCGTCCGGCGTGGAAGAAGAGCGAGGACACGCGCGGTGGATCCGCGCGTGGTGAAGCGCGTGGTGCAGGTGGCGCGCGTCCGGCGTGGAAGGCGAGCGAGGACACCCGCGGCGGCGGGCACGCACGTGGCGATGCTCGCGGTGCAGGTGCAGCGCGTCCGGCGTGGAAGACCAAGCGCGAAGGCGGCGACTCGGCAGCACCACCGAGTTGGAAGAAGAGTCCGCGCGATGCAGGCACGCGCACCGAAG
>CBIHQZ010000840.1:0-3769 GCA_966212315.1 uncultured Myxococcales bacterium | reverse complement strand
AACGCGCCGCCCACTCGCGCCAGTAGGTCTCCGTCTCGCGGAGCGCTTCGAAGGCGTCGCATCGCGGCACGCGCGGCCGATACGACGCGTGCCAGGACAACACGAACGGGAGCTTCGTGCCGGCGCGAACGGTGATGCGCGCGCGAACGGAGCCATCGCGAATGTCGACGCCCACCGGCGTGTCCAGCTCCAGCGCGTCGGGGCCCGACACGAGCGAGACCGATGCCGCATCGATTCCGATCATCGGACGCGCCGCGCCATAGCCGAATCGCGCGATCAGTTCGAAGTCGACCGGAACCTCGCCCGAGATCCCTTCGACGATGCGCACGATCTGATGCCGCTCTTCGCCGAGGGGCATGAAGTCGATCACGCGCACCACGCCGGAGTCGCACTCGAAGTCGGTCTGCAGCACGAGAGTGTCCGGGCGATACGCGCGAGTGACATGCCGGATCCCTCCAGCCGGGGTGATGGACCAGCGGCCGTGTTCTTTCGTCCCCAACAGCGCGGTGAAGCACGCGTCGGAATCGAATCGCGGCATGCACAGCCAGTCGATGGACCCGTTGCGCGCGACGAGCGCGGCCGAGTGCATGTCACCGATGAGCGCGTAGTCTTCGATGCGCGAAGCTGCGAGTGCGGTTCCCATGATCACCCCCGAGCCGGTGCACGTGATGCGCATGCACAGGTCGAGGCGTCGAGTCGCATGGCGCGTGCCGCGCCGTCTCTGTCGTGAAGAAGGGATCTCGAGCACGGGCTGATACCATTGCCGCGTGACCTCCGCGCCCGATCCGTCCGCACGCCTTCGCGCCCTGCCGCCGGCGCACGTTCTCACCGAGTCGGTCGAAGGACGCGAACTCGCGCGGTGTGTTCCCGTAGACGTGGCGCGCGAGATCGTCCGCACCATTCTCGATGGCCTGCGTGCCGAGCTTCTCGCCGGACGCGCCGAGTCCGATCGCGCGTTACTCACCGAACGCGCGCTCGCGGAAATCACCGCGCACACTCGTCGCGCGCGCACCCCGCGATTGCGGCGCGTGATCAATGCCACCGGGGTCGTGCTGCACACGAATCTCGGTCGCGCGCCCCTCGGCGCGTTCGTGTTGGATCACATCCGCGAGGCGACCGAAGGGTACGCAACGCTCGAGTACGACCTCGACAACGGGACGCGCGGGCATCGCGATCGACTCGTGTCGTCGCAGATTGCGTCGCTCGCCGGAAGCGAAGACGCGCTTGTCGTGAACAACTGCGCCGCGGCGGTGTTGCTCGTTGCGACGGCGCTCGCCGCAGGACGCGAGGTCATCGTCTCGCGCGGTGAGTTGGTCGAAATCGGCGGCGGATTCAGGGTTCCCGAGATCATCGCGGCGTGCGGCGCGCGGCTGGTCGAAGTCGGCACGACGAATCGCACCCGCGCCTCGGACTACGAACGCGCGCTGCGCGACGAGACCGCGATGGTGCTCAAGGTCCATCGCAGCAACTTCGAGCTGGTGGGTTTCACTGCCGAGGCCGAGCTGCGCGAACTCGCTGCGCTCACGTCACCGCGCGGCATTCCGTTGGTGCACGATCTCGGAAGCGGTGCGTTCGTCGACACGCGCGACTTCGGACTTCCGCACGAACCGACCGCGCGCGAGTCGATCGAAGCGGGCTGCGATCTCGTACTGACCTCGGGCGACAAGATCTTCGGCGGTCCGCAGGCCGGTCTCGTGATCGGCAAACGCACATGGATCGATCGACTCCGCCGTCATCCACTCGCCCGCGCGATGCGACCCGGTCGACTGGTGCTCGCCGCGCTCGAAGGGACCCTCCGCGCGTATGCCGAGGGTGCTGCGCGCGAACGCATCCCGGTGATCGCGATGCTAGCCGCCGACGAAGTGACGCTGAGACGTCGCGCAGAGGCGCTGGCGGGGGCGGTTCGCAGCGCGCTCGAACCGATGTCCATCGATCTACGGGTCGGTCCATCCGAGGGTCGCGTCGGGGGCGGTTCGATGCCGTCCGCGCAGCTGATTTCGTGGTCGGTACGCGTGGCTTTTCCGACTCCGGGGCGCGTCTCCGCGGTCGAACGGGCGCTGCGCCGGGGCATCGATCCGCCGGTCATCGCTCGCATCGACGACGGGGAACTGGTGTTCGACGTGCGCACCGTGGCGGATCGCGAGATCGCACCCCTGGCCGCCGGACTTGCGCAGGCGCTTCGGGAGATTCAGAAAGAAGGCAGTACCGATGCGGCGAACAGCACGGACAGCCAGCGAGCGAGCGAGCAGGAAGACGAACACGATACGCCGTAGGGGAGCCACGCGATGAAGACCGTGCTGAGCGCACAGGTACTCGTAGTGAATCGACATCTTCAAGCTGTTCACATCACGTCGGCCCGCCGTGCCTTCGTGCTGCTGTGGACCGAAGTCGCCCGCGCGATGGACGAATCGTGGCAGACCCATGATTTCCCGGCGTGGACCGAACTTCCGGTGCGCGAGACCGATCTCGCCCTCGGCACCAGTCGCGGCGCGATGCGCGTGCCGCGCGTGATTCAGCTGGTCACCTACGACCGCATGCCGCGATCGACGGTGCGCCTCACGCGACGCAACGTGTTCCTCCGCGACGCGCACACCTGCCAGTACTGTCTGCGACGCGGGACGACGCGCGATCTGAACCTCGATCACGTGATGCCGCGCAGCCGCGGCGGTCCGATGACCTGGGAAAACGTCGTGTGCTCGTGCCGTGTCTGCAATCTGCGCAAAGGCGGACGGACCCCGCAGGAAGCGAACATGCGCCTGGCCCGCAAGCCCGTGCGTCCGCGCTGGTCGCCGATTCTCGCGCTCGCGTTCTCGCCCACGCGCCCACCCGAGTGGGATCCGTTTCTCGCGTCGCTCCCCGGCGCGCGCGAACTCGCGATGCTGGCCGAGGGAAGCGACAACGACGCCAACAAGGTCGCCGAGAGCGCTTGATCGAGGTGTGATAGACACCCGGCCATGTCGTTGATCGCGGTCGGCGGCGGCAAGGGCGGCGTCGGACGCTCGCTCGTCGCCTCGGGCGTTGCGGTGTTCATCGCGCAGCTCGGTAAGAAAGTCCTGCTGGTCGATGGGCATGCGAATTCGCCGCAGCTCGCGCAGGCGTTCCAGATCCCGAACACCGTCGACGCGACGCTCGCGCCGTGGATCGTCCCGCCGGTGGATCTGCGGGGGACCGAGACGATCGTGCCGGGATTGCGCGTGCTCACGGCGCACACCGAACTCGGTGCGATCGCGAGCGTGCCGATGCGCAAGCCGCGTCAGTTGATGCACAACGCGGGGGTCGATCACGCGGTGCTCGATCTCGGTGCCGGCATCGGGACCCACACGCTCGACGCGATGCTCGAAGCCGATGCGATGGTGCTGGTGACCACGCCCGAACCCACGGCCATCGAAGCCGTGTACCGGTTCTGTCGACATGTCTACGCGCGTTCGCTGGCGCGCTCGTTCCATGGTCGGCCGGTCGAACTCACTGCGCTGCGCGGCGCGATTCGAGCCGCGGGAGCGCCGCCCGAGCCGATCGTGCTGGCGACGCAGATCGCGAGTGCTTCGCAGTTCGCGGGCGACGTCGTGTGGGAGACGCTCGCGCGACTGCGGATCCGTCTGGTCGCCAACGATTCGCGATCGCGTGCCGATCTCGATCTCGGCGACTCGATGGTCTACGCGGCGAGGCAGCGGCTCGGCCTCACGTTCGAATACCTGGGACCGATCGAGTACGACGACGCAGTGGTCGGGGCTGCGCGACGGAGGCGACCGCTCCTCGTGGAAGCGCCGGC
>CBIHQZ010000839.1:0-3773 GCA_966212315.1 uncultured Myxococcales bacterium | reverse complement strand
CGTGTCACTCGCGGTCGGCATGGCGCGCATCTTCGCGGGGCTGCCCTTCCTGCGCGGCACACGCGGGCTGCTCGCGTATTGGTACCACTTCGCGATCATGTTCGAGGCGCTCTTCATCCTCACCACGATCGACACCGGCACGCGCGTCGCTCGGTTTCTCGTGCAGGAGTTTCTCGGCAAGATCGCGGCGCCGCTCGGCAACACCTCGAGCGTTCCTTCGAGCGTGTTCGCAACAGCTCTCGTCGTCGCCGGATGGACGACGTTTCTTCTCACCGGCAGCGTGCAAACGATCTGGCCGATGTTCGGGATCGCGAACCAGTTGCTCGCGGTCGTCGCACTCACCGTCGGCACCACGTACATCCTTCGCACGCGAGGCGTGAAGTACGCGTGGGTCACGTTCGTGCCGCTGCTTTTCGTGGGCGCCGTGACGATCACCGCCGGGATCCAGGGGATCATGAAGATCTATCTTCCACTCACGCGCAGTCCCTCCGCGCCGCGCGCGTTCGAAGGGTGGGTCGACACGATCTTCACGTCGCTGCTGCTGACGTGCGTGGTGCTGATCCTCGGTTACGCGGTGCGCGCGTGGATTCGATTGCTGCGAACGGGGCCGCGTACCGAGCAAGCGCCCATCGCGCACGCCGCGTAGCGTTCGATCGACCGCGCGATGCAATAGGCTCTCGCCATGCCGACCTCGAAGACTTCGCTCACCGCACTGGCGCCGCTGTTCTTTCTCGAGCCGCACGCTCCGCACACGCACTGGACGTTGTGCTTGAGCGATGGCGATTCACCCATCGAGTTGTTCGAGGACGAGGGCCACTCGGGAAACGGCTACTCGTGGGACTCCGTCGCGCGCATCGCGATCGCGCAACGACACCTCGACGCCGATGCGATCCGCTTCGGCTCCGAAGGTGGGACGTTCGTCGCGCAGTCGGACTCGCTCGACACGCTGGTAGCGCTGGCGGAGGCGTTGCTCGCGCTTCTCCGCGACGAAGCCGCGCTGCGTGCCGCCATCCGC
The DNA here is from genome assembly GCA_966212315.1 of uncultured Myxococcales bacterium. Taxonomy (GTDB): domain Bacteria; phylum Myxococcota_A; class Polyangia; order Polyangiales; genus CBIHQZ01. Next base: position 2,758 of record CBIHQZ010000839.1, on the reverse strand, counting down.
GCAGTCCCGGCCGACGACTGGGACGACTGAGATCCGCGCGGGCGTTACGACTCGCGACCGCCGAAGCCTCGCAGCCACGCGATCGCGCTCGCTTCGTCGGTGAACAACCGCGTCGGAATCGGCGGCCGCGCGATGCGCAGATAGACGTTCCCCATCATTCGTCCGAGCGCCGACGCCTCGATGAGAATCGCGATCGCGGCGAACGATGCGAGCAGTCGTTGATCCGAGTAGCGATCGCGTACCTCGCTCGCGAGCGGCAGGCAGCGCGAGATGTCCAGCAGCAGCGGGCATTGCGTAGTGCCGCAGGCCGCGATCGTCGCCGCTAGATTCTCATCCGCGTCGGCAACCGTCTGACTCGCGTCGGCATCGATCCGCGTCACGACGTAGCCGTGCCCCGTCGACACCGATGCCGTGCGTGTGCGCCCTGCGTTCACCACCGCGAATCCTCGAACGCGCCGATCAGCGCCTTGCGAGCGCCGCCTGCATTCCGCCCAGCAGCGAAGTGGGATTGCGTTCGTCGAAGAAATATCGGAACTGCGGACGATGCGCGTCGATGTCGGCCATCGCGTTGCCGTCGGCGCCGACGAAGTACGTGCGCGGCACGTAGCCGCCGTCGATCTGGAAGCGGTTCGCCACCTGCGGCGACTCGTCGACGTCGAGAAGCACCATCAACATGTGTCGCGACTGCTCGACGATCCGCGGGTCTTCGAACACGTGGGCGTAGTTGTGGCAGTGCGGACACCAGTCGGCGTGCATCACCAGGACGATCGGCTTGTGCTCGGTGCGCGCGCGCGCGATCGCAGCGTCGTACGAGATCCAGTCGATCTGCGCGCGGTTCCAGCCTTCACGCGACGGCTCGGGCGCACCGGCGCGCGTGTGACGCGTGGGCGGCGTCGGCACCGCGGGAGCCAGCGCTGCACCCTCGCCGCGAGGCCCCTGCACGACGGCCGGTGCCGGCGGCTGGCACGCGACGGTCATCGCGGCGAACAGAGCGGGGATCGAGACGCGAACGAGCGGGACAAGTCTCACGGGATCGAGTTCCTGGCGCGGAAGTGTACGCGGCGCAAGGTGCTTCATGCACGCGTCGGTGCGATCGATGCGTCGATCGCGGGTGACTACGCCTCAGTGGCAGTTCGCGTATTGCACCGTACCGGTCACCTGACCCGTGGGCGACGCGCACGCCAGCGTGGCCTGGCCTTCGACGTTGTAGACATTGTTGATGCGGCTGTTCGTGCGGTTGACAGACAGCGCGCCGCACATCCCGATCGGCGTCGCGACGATCTGCCCGGCGGCGACGTAATAGACCATCGGCTGCCCGCTCGGCGTCGCCACCAGGCGGATCTTGTTCCCCGCCGCATCGAGCAAGTCGACGCCGGTGAAGCCCGACACCTGGCCGCTGCGGCACGAGGTGGGAACGAACGCAGCACCGTTGATGGTGAATGATCCGGTAAGGCGATTGCTGCATGCCGGAAGCAGGAAGAGCGCGGCCGCGGCGACGACGATGCGATGGCGGTGGTTCACGCGCGCAGTATCCACGCACGAGTCGGCGACTGGCAATCGACTCGACCGTCGTGCCCGCGAAGCCGCGCCGATTGGCCGCGCGCTCGAAGCGTTCTAGTGTTGCATCCACGCGCGCATGGGGACCGCGAGCAGTCACGACATCATCGAGCGTCACGAAGACGTCGACACCGCGCGAGCCCGCGTCACGTGGCTCGACGACTCTGCGATCGAACGGCTCGGCCCGCGCGATCCCCAGATCGCCACCGTGCTCGCGTTCGTCTCGGGCGGCGTCGGCCATCTGTATCTCGGCGACCGCACGCGTGGCGGGATACTTCTGCTCGCGTACGTCGCGGCACTCGTCACGCTCTCGGGCGTACCCATGCTCGGTGCACTCGCAGCCATCGGAACACTCGCCGCGCTCGACGCCCGCGCTCGCGCGCTTCGTCTCGGCGCCCTGCGCGCGGCACGCCAGCGCGCGAACGATCTCGCAGCGCCCGTGCACCCGACCGAGCGGCTCCTCGCAGCCGCGCACGCAGCGCAGCCCACGGCGTTTCCGCAACCGCACGGTGTCGCAGTGGCCACCGTGGAAGCATCGCCGTTCGCGCTTCTCGTCGATCGCCTTCGCAAGCTCGCGCTCCTTCGACACAACGGCGTCGTCGACGCGGCGCTCTATGCCGATCGCAAATTGGAGCTTTTGCAGTCGGCATCGCCGGCGACGCAATCGGAACTCGAAGACCTCCTCGTCGTCCTCGTGCGCCTCGAAAAGGAAGGCACCATCACTCGTCACGACGTGGCGTTCGTGCGTGACCTCGGGGTGAACGCGTGAGCACCGATCGATTCACGCGGTTCGAACGGATGCGTCTCTGGTTGAGCTACCAGCGCTACGGCCTGCTGATGGCTTCGCTCTCGCTCGCCGCGATGATCGCCGTGGTCGTGTGCCTTCCGATGCGCTGGTGGCCGGCATGGATCCCGGTCTTCGCCGTCGGCCTCACGCTCCTCGCCGCCGCGCGCGAGATTCTCGGTCGCTATCCGCGCAAGCTCCGCGCGACGTTCGCCGCGCAACGACGCATCGAGAGCGGACGCTTCCGCCCCGAGTTCGTGCGCGCCTACTGCGGCGACCCATGCTTCCGCGTCGTCGCTCGCGAGATCCTCACCCGCGCGCAGATCGCACCGCGCGAGCGCCGCGCGCTGATCGAGCGTTTCACGGCGGCACTCGAGGAAGAGAGCAAGTTCGTGGTGCTGGTCGACCGCACCGCGG
>CBIHQZ010000838.1:0-3781 GCA_966212315.1 uncultured Myxococcales bacterium | reverse complement strand
CCATGTTGGGATAGTTCTTCATCCCGCCGGTCCAGTCGGGACCCACGCCCGGCAGCATCGCGGCGCTTCCGACCGGATGCGCGAACGCCGGCACGAGCCACACGCGACGCGCACTGTCGCGCGCGAAGTCGAGCCACTCGGTGCACTCGATCGACTGCGGGATCCCGCGCCAGCCAGCGATCTCGCGATCGAAGATGCCGGCGACCACACCGCCCGGATGAATGTGCAGCCCGCGCCCGATGCGCCCGTGCGGGTCGGGAACCGCACTGCGCAACGCGAGCACCGCGGATCCGACCGCGCTCCCCGCGAGCACCACCGCGCGCGCACGCACCGTGACCGTTCGCCCCGTGCGCACGTCGGTCGCTTCGATCCCGACCGCACGTCCGTTCTCGATCCGCACTCGATCGACACGCGTGTTCGCGCGCACGCGTGCACCGTGCGCCACCGCATCGGGGATCACCGTCTTGCGTGCGTTGTTCTTGCCGTCGTACGCGCACCCGAGTTCGCAGAAGCCGCTGCGCCGGCACCCGTCGCGATTGTGCGAGAGGAGCCCGGCGCGCCATCCGAGTGCGTTCGCGCCGCGACGCAGCGCTTCGTTGTTCTCGTTCACGTCCGCGTCGCTCATCGAGCGCACGTTCAACAGCGTTTCCACTTCGCGAAAGTGCCGGTCCATCGACGCCGCGTCCCAGCCGGTGAGCCCGTTGGCCGCCCACGCATCGAGGATCGGCGCCGGCGCGCGCTTGCAGAGATTCTGATTGTGGATCGTGCTCCCGCCGAGTCCGCGCCCTTGCAGAATGTGAATCGCGCGATCGTGCGTGGCCCGTCCGCCGCCGTCTTGATAGAGCGCGGTGAGCATCTCGTCCTCGCGCTGCGTGAACGACTCGGGCGGATGATCGGGACCTTCTTCGAGCAGGAGCACCGACGCTCCCGAACGTGCGATCGCGCGTGCGGCCATCGAGCCGCCCGCACCCGCGCCGACGACGACTGCGTCGACATCGAAGTGTTCACCGTCCGCGTGAGGCACCGGCGTGCCGTGCACTTCGCGCGGCGCGTTCGAGGTCAGTGGCGGAACGAGCGGGCCCTCGTAGCCGATCGCGCCGAAGGTGTCCTCGTGACGGAAGTACGACATCGCGGTGATCTGTTTGAGCGCCGCGAAACCGCCGCGAAGCAGGCCGACCGGGTTTCTCTCCATCGACTCGAGCACGCGGTCCTGCACGTTACCGGGCGCGCGCGAGAAGGCGAGCGTGGTGCCGGCCGCGAGGGGAAGAACGTGTTCGAGCACCGCGAGCAGATGCTTCACGTCGGCGAGATCGAAGCGGTGCAAACCGGCGAGGTAGCGTTCGGCGAACGGCGCGGCTGCGACCTGGTCGATGGTCGGGAACGAGGCATCCGTCGCACGCACGAGACGGCGCATCGCGGCCTTGAGCGTCGCGTATTCGCCGAGTGAGAGCGTGTGCAACGCGGCGCGTTCAGCCGGCGAGACGAGGTCGTCCGGATCACCCGCGTGACGAAGCGCGAGCGCTGCAACGGTCGCGGCGGGAAGACCGACAGCGCCGAGAAGGATCGCCTGGCGGCGCGTGAACTTCATGGGCCGCGAAGTCTAACGTCGCGGGGTGGCAATCGGCAGGTCGAACGAGTGCGCGCGCCTGCCGAGCCTGGTCGTCGTCGTAGCCGTAGCCCTGAACCCATCGCGTCGGGCGCGGTCACTCGCCGTCCAGGGCCAGGTTCACGAAGAGCCGCGAATGTCGCTCCTTCTTCCGAGCCTGGTCGTGGTCGTAGCCGTAGCCCTGAACCCATCGCGTCGGACGAGGTCACTCGCCGTTCAGGGCCAGGTCCACGGCCTCGTTCAGGAAGAGCGGCGAATCTCGGCGGAGTTCGCCTCTTTCGCCCTCGGGCCTGGTCGTGGACGTAGCCGTAGCCCTGGACCCATCGGTCGGGCGCGGTCACTCGCCGTCCAGGGCCAGGTCCACGGCCACGTTCAGGACGAGCCGCGTGCAACGCGCCGCGGTCTCGATGCGCGCGTCACCGGCCGTGCCGCCCGTCCGTCCGTCGCAACTGATCGAGCATCCACTGCGGCGGGCTCGGCAGCGCACCCCACGTCGCCGGCCAGTCGTCGAGGTCCTGTGTTGCGACGCCGTCGATGAGAAGCGTGTAGAGCGGCTCGGCCGGAAAGTCGTTGAGGCGGATGAGCAGCGCGTGTCCGTCGAACTGCGCGCCGTAGGGATGTTCGGCGTCGCCCGTGTGCGCCCATGCGATGGCGGTGCTCTCGAGCGCGGCTCGGCCCACGCTGCCCGCGAGTCGCGCTCTCGCGGCGGCGATCGCGGCTTCGGCCGCATTGCGCGCGTCGTCGGCAGCGCGCTGAATCTCGGCCTTCCGCTTTTCGGCTTCAGCCTTGTTTGCCGCGATCGCCGCGGCGGTACGCGCATGAATTGGCGCCGCTCGCAGCGCGTATTCGTACGCGGCTCTCGCCTCGACATCGGCACCGAGCATAGGGCCGTCGAGCAATCGCTCTTCGATTCCCGCGTGGAACATCTCGCCGAGGACCGCGCCGTCGACCGCGAGCGCCCGGGCGTAAGAGCCGATGGAGAGACCGCGGGGCGGCAGAGCCCACGCGATCCCGACGAGCACTGCCGCTCGCATCGTTCGTGGCATCGACGTCGACGCGTGTGCGAGCGCTTCCGCATCGCTCTCGGGCATCGCGGTCGCGAGCAGCAGGTCGCGCACGGCGCCCGCGGCATCGGCTACGCCGCGCGACGTGAGCCCCTCGAGATAGGCCATGGCCCTCATGCGCGCGATGGTAGCGCGTTGGCCCGGCGGCTGAATGAAGCCACGGCAACACGTCCCAAGCCTCACCGTCGTGTGGCTCGCGATGTCGCATCGAACATGCGGGGGGGTCTCTTCCGACGAGATCGAAGGCAACTCGCCGTCATCGCGAGCTTCGCGCAGGCGAAGCTTCGGAGTCGTTGCTGCGGGTTTACCCGCCGGAAATCCCAGCAAGGGCACGCGACTCAGTGGGGCAACCATCAAGATGCGGTACAGTCGACAGCGATGCGTTTGCCGTTTCTCTGCTTCGCCGCGAGCACGCTCCTCGTTCCTGCACTGTCCCGCGCACAGAGCACCCGGCTCGAAGTCGTGTGGCCGACCGGCGAGCACAATCCGACGCGTGCGATCGTGCCGTTCGACGCAGACGACGACGATGACGATGGCGTCCCCGACGCGCTCGCGGAGCCCGCGCCCGATCCCGCGCGCGATGACGAAGTGGTGAACGTCACGGTCAACGGCGTGGGCGCCGGCGCAGTGCGTGTGCACACGACGGGCGGCGTTCGCATCGCAACCCGCACCGGACTCGTCGACGACGCCACGCTCCCGGCCGGACCGAACGGACGCGCGATCGTGCCGTTGGTAGGAATCACCACGAGCCGCGCCACCGACGATGCATCGGTGACGTTCACCGCCGCGGAGAGCACTGCGCGCGTTGCCGTCACCGTTGTGAGCGCGTTGATGCTTCACGGCGACAATCGCGTCGCGTGGGGGCACCACGATGCATTGCGTCTCTCTGAGCGCATCACCAACGACGAAACGCTTCCGCGCGCGCGCGAATGGACCGACACCTCGAGCGACCTCGAGAACTTCCGCGCCGAAGTCTGGGACCCGGGCGCCACGCGCACGGGCTCGGTGCGCATCGAATCGGTGGGCACCAGCGCATCGATCGGCATCGCGCCCGGCGTGGTGCGCAACGCGCTGGCAGACTCGCTCGTCGAGCGTCCGCGCGAAGATCTTC
>CBIHQZ010000837.1:0-3781 GCA_966212315.1 uncultured Myxococcales bacterium | reverse complement strand
GGCGCATCTTTCCGCGGCCGACGGCGAGTTGGTGCTGCACTTCATCATCGCGGACAAGAACCGCGGTGCTTCGTCGGGCGGCGAGGCGCCGGCCTCGAGCGCACCGGCCGAGTCGTCGGCTTCGCCCGCGGCGCAGTGACCGGCGGGACCTCGCCCTAGCTGCCGCTCGGCTTACGTCGTGGCGTCGGAGGGAGAGGGGCGCGCGGCAGCGCGGGTGAGGCGCGCGATCAGAACGTTCCCATCACCCCGCCGACCGTCGGAACGATGCGCACGCCGCCACGTCGCGCGGTCGCGGGGCGCTGCACTTCGTGTGAACCGCCCGCTGCGATCATCACGACACCGACCGCAGCCAGCCCGATGCCGACCCCGAGCGACACGTTCGCGAGCGTGCGATCGGTGATCCCCTCCGCGATGCGCGATTCCATGTCGGGACAACCACCCGCGCACGTGCGCTGCAATTCGTCGAACCGCGATTGCGCCATCACCCCGAACGCAGCCGTGCCCGCGACCCCGATGACCACGCCCAGCGCACCGACACCGATGCCTGCGAGTCGCACCGCGCCACCTTCGCGCACGGTCACCATCTGCACCGCAGGAGGCGCAGCGCTCGGAGGTGCGCTCGACGTCGACGGAGTGACCACTGCGACGCGCGCGTTCGGATCACGCTCGAGCGCGATGCTCACGTCGCTGTTGCGTCCTGCTTGCACCGTCACGGTCTGTTCGCGGGCGATGAATCCATTGGCGCGTGCGCTGATGCGGTAGGTGCGCGGATCGAACGGCGCCGCGATGCCCACCAGTGCCGCGCTCACGGGCGCACCGTCGACCAGCACGACCAGATCACTCGGCGCGTGTTCGATGCGAATAGTGAGTTGCCCGACCGACGACTCGATCGCCGCGGCCTCCGTGCGCGCCACATCGCGCGTGGCGGCGTAGCGCGGCTCGTTCACGGCGCGATCGGCGGCCTCGGCGGCGGCGTGCCGGTACTCGAGGAGTGCTTCCGCGTTGCGTCCGAGGTTGTGCAGACAGCGCGCGATGTAGAGCCGCGTATTGGGGCTCGGCACGAGCGCGACCGTCGCGCGGAATTCGACGAGCGCTTCTTCGAAACGGTTCGCGGTGAACAACTCGCGCGCGTGTTGAAAGCGCAGCTGTGCGGCTGCATCCGCGGACGTCTGCGCCGATGCGCGGCGCGGGGCCAGTGCCACCGGGCCGGCGAGTAGAGCAGCAGCCAGGAGAACGGTTCCGATCGGAGGTCGTCGCATCACGGCACCCGCGAGTATGCCGTATCGCAAGCGCTCCGGCAGCGATCGCATGCGACACGTCGGGGGCGACAGCATCGCGACCGCGCCGAGCGTGGGACCGCGCAGCGGCCTACATCCACTCGGGGTTGTACGAACCCGGTGTCGCCGGGCGTGCAGGCGCGGTCTCCGCCGGCGCGGGCGCTGTCGGCGCAGTAACCGCGTTGGTTCCCGCTGCGCTTCGTGATGTCGAACTTCGAGAACGCCGAGTGTCCGCAGGATTCCGTTCGGACTCGACCGCAGGCGCCGGCGCGGCGGGCGCGATCGCAATCGGTCGCGCGGTGACCGGTTCAGGCGCGGCGATCGCGGTTCGCGCGGGCGACGCCGGCATCGTCGCGGCCGTCGGTGTGGTCGATGTCGCGGGCGTCGACGTGGCGCGCAGCCGCTGAACCGCGAAGACGAGTGCGGCCGCACCGATCGCAGCGAGAAGCACCACCCACAACGCAGCCCGCCTCGCCCCCGGACGACGATTGATCACCGTGTCCGACGGCACATTCTCCAGCGGCTCGACGACGAGCGGCGGCATCGACGGATGCGAACTCTCACGTGCGCGCATTGCGCGCACCGCGCTCACCGAACCGGTGACGTCCGGACTCGACGCGCGCGCTTCTCGGACCCGTGACTTCACGTTCGCAATGCGATCGCCCGCGATCTGCTGCACGAGCGCACCCACCGCGCGCTGGCTCGCGATGCCCATCGACGCGGCCGCCGCCTCGAGCGCGTCCGCGAATTCGGCCGCCGTCGCGAATCGCTCCGCCGGATCGCGAGCGAGAGCGCGCGCGCACACATCGTCGAGCGCCGCCGGCAGGTCGGGACGAACGCTCGACACGCGCGGGATCGGCAGGTCGATGAGCTTTCGATACACCTCGCCGTCGCTCTGCCCGTTGAAAAGCCGCTTCGAAGCCAGCGACTCCCACAACACCACGCCAGTCGCGAACAGATCGGCGCGCCGCGTGATCGGCTCGCTCGTCGTCTGCTCGGGCGCCATGTACGACAGCTTCCCTTTGACCTGCCCGTTGCGAGTCGTGCTGAGCCGTTCTTCCGCGCGTGCGATGCCGAAGTCCGTGATGCGCGCGATGCCGTCGAGCCCCACCAGCACGTTGTGCGGAGAGATGTCGCGGTGCACCAGATTCAGCGAAACGCCCGCTTCGTCTTGCAGTTCGTGCGCGGCGTGGAGCCCTGCGAGCATGTCGAGCACGATACGAATCGCGATGCCCGCGTCGACGCGCTGCCCCGCCCGCGCCGAGAGTTTGAGCAGCGTGAGCAGCGTGTCGCCCTCGACGTACTCCATCACGAGGTAGAGCCCGTCGGAGTCGTGCTCGAGATCGAGCGTCGCGACCACGTTCGGATGGTGGATGCGCGCGGCGAGTCTTGCCTCGTCGAGGAACATCGCGACGAACTCGTCGTCGTGCGAGTACTGCGGATGCATGACCTTCACGGCAACGAGCCGCTGAAAGCCCGCCGCCCCGAGCGCGCGCCCGAGGTAGACCATGGCCATCCCGCCCCCCGCGATTTCCGCGAGCACTTCGTACCGCCCGAAGCGCGTGCCGGGCGGGAGGGTGCGACGAGCTTCGACGACCATGAACGGCGGAACACCATAGCACGACCGTTGCGATGATCCCGCGATCGCCACGCGAACGCTGACGCAACCGCCCGTCGCGTCGGGTCGCGTACTCGGTGCGCGCGACCGTTCCCCACGCCGCGCGCCGCGCGATACCCTCGGCGTCATGTCGGACCAAGACTCCAAGCCCGCGGATGCGCCCGGAACCCGCGAGCGACGCTCGACCCTCGATCGACTGTGGGGCGAAGTGCAGAAGCTCATCGAGGGCTCGCACTTGTTCCGCAGCCTCGACGAAGACGGACGGCAGGCGCTCCTCCAGCGCGGAAGCTTGATGATCATCCCCGCCGGCACGGTGGTGGTGCGTGAAGGCGATGCCGGTGATTCGTTCTTCGTGATCGATCAAGGCGTGGTGGAGGTCGTGACCTCGACACCGAACGCTGGCGACGTCTCGCTCACCACGTTGCAGCGCGGTGCGTTCTTCGGCGAAGTCTCGGTGCTCACCGATGCGCCGCGCACCGCGACGGTCACGGCGCTCACCAATGTCACCGCGGTGTCGTTCTCCAAGAAAGACATCGACGAATTGCTGTCGAGCAATCCGAAGGCGAAGCGTCTGCTCGAAGCGGTGATGAACGGACGCGCGCGCGATGCCGCGGAGAAGGTGGCGAAGGCGAGCACGTTGCCGCCGGCCGAAGAAGAACCGAACGAGTAGATAGTGTGGCTCAGGCCTTCGCGCGCAGCGCCGGGTAACCGCGCTCTTCACTCGGCCCCGACTCGGCGGGCAAACCCTCTGCCTGCCAGCCGGCCTCTGCGACACGTCCGAACGGATCGCGCGCGCCGCCCCACCCTGCCCGTTGGTCGACGAGGTTCTCGAAACCCGCCTGCGCGAGCATCGCCACCGCACGCGCGCTGCGACCGCCCGCGAGGC
>CBIHQZ010000836.1:0-3786 GCA_966212315.1 uncultured Myxococcales bacterium | reverse complement strand
CGGACCGCACGAGAAGACGGCGACCGCGAGAAGCGGCAGCAAGCGTAAGCGAATCATAGGAGACGCAGTGTAGCGCGCGAATCACCGCTCCGGGAGCGACTCACGAGAACGTCATCGTCGCACAGGGTGCGCGCTTCGCCGGTACCGCCTCTCGTCGCGCTGGGGTAGATAGCCGTCGTGGATTACGCAGCGGTCGTCGCGTGGCGATACCTCAAGGCAAAGCGGCGAGCATCGGTGTCGGTCATCGGCGCCATCGCCATTCTCGGCATCATGCTCGGGGTCGGCGTGCTCACCGCCGTGCTCGCAGTGACCTCGGGATTCCAAGTCGCGTTTCGCGAAAAGGTCCTCGGCGTCAACGCGCACCTCCTGGTGCTGAAATACGGCTGGGACTTCACCGAATACCGCGACGTGATCCAGCGCGTGCGCGAGACCCCGGGAGTGATGGGCGCGGCGCCGTTTCTCATCAACCCGATGATGATCACGCGCGGCGATCGCATCGCGGGGGTGCTCGTGAAGGGCGTCGACCCGACGTTGCTGGGTCAAGTGCTCGACCTGCCGACGTACATCGTGCAGGGCTCCATCCAGGGACTGCGAAGGGCCGACGCGATTCCGCCGGTGAGTCCCGCCGACGATCCGGAGAGCGAACGCGATCACTCGCTCGACGACTGGATTCGCCGCAGCCGCGCCGAAGTCAGTGCACTGCGTCGCCACGACGCGGATCACGGTGCCGACGATCACGGCCTCGGGAGTCTCTCGGACCCGTTCGCCACCGACGCGCGCGGACGTCTGCTCGATCCATCCCTCGCGCCCGCCGAAGGAAGCACGCACTCGTCGACCGCGGGCGCACTCGGCACGGGTCGCTTTCCGTCCCTCGATGCACCGCACCTCGACGACAGCGCGCCGAGCCCTGCAGAAACCCTCCCCACGGGCGCGACGCCGACGTACGCAATGCCGCCGGATCTGCCACCTGATCAAGACCCGGTCGAACAACTCGGTCACGAGATCCGCGCACAAGCCGACGCCGATGCGCAGCGACGTGTCAGCGAACTCTCGGGCGTCGTGGTCGGGCGCACGCTCGCGCACAACCTCGATCTTCACGTCGGTGACCAGGTGCGGATCATCTCGCCGCTCACGGGCGCCGACGCGGCACTCGTTCGTCACGGCAACACGCCGCGCGCGCGCGATTTCCGCGTGACGGGAATCTTCGACGCGGGCTTCGACGAATACGACTCGCGCCTCGTGTACGTCGATCTGTGGGAAGCGCAGCGCTTCTTCGAGCAGGGCGACGCGGTCACGGGCGTCGAAGTGAAGGTGCGCGACATCGAGCGAGCGGCAGCGATCGGACGACGCATCGAGCGGCAACTCGGCGGCGGGCCGTATCACACGCTCGATTGGGAATCGCTCAATCGGAATCTGTTCACAGCCCTGCGTCTGCAGAAGGTCGCGCTCTCGATCGTCATCACGATCATCATCATCGTTGCGGCGTTCAATGTGGTCGCGACGCTCGTGATGGTCGTTCTCGACAAGCGACGCGAGATCGCGATCATGAAAGCGATGGGCGCGGACGAAGCGGGCATCCTGCGGATCTTCTTGATCCAGGGCCTCGCGATCGGCGGCGTGGGGACGACCCTCGGACTCGGGTTCGGCGCGCTCATATGCACGGCCCTTCAGCGCCTGCACTTCCCGCTCGATCCGCAGGTGTATCTGATCCGCTACGTGCCGGTGCGTGCGAGCTTCACGGAGTTCGCGATCACGGCGGTCGTCGCGATGTTCATCTCGCTGGTGGCCTCGCTGATCCCCGCGGCGTGGGCTGCCAATCTCGCGCCGGTCGAGGGGCTCCGATACGAGTAGGCGAGATGCGTTTTTTTGTTTGACGGTCGCGGCGGTGGGAGGTACTCATCGCCTCGCCGTTGCGGGAGTAACTCAGCGGTAGAGTGCCACCTTGCCAAGGTGGACGTCGCGGGTTCAAATCCCGTCTCCCGCTCCAAAAAGCGCAAGCAACGAAGGCCCGGTCGGCAACACGCTACCGGGCCTTTCGCATTTCTCGCGCCGACATTTCGCGAACGGACGACGCGCTCGCGCGGCACGGCGGCCTCGGCGATCATCGCGACCTTTCACGTCACGGAGGTCACGCGATGAAGCCGCCGATCGGCACCTGGTACTGTCACACCGTCGATCAATTCCAGAGCGAGGAGAGCAAGGCACACGGGGTTCATCCCGACGATGGTCTCGCTCCGCCCCAGCCCGCGAACGAGACGGAGCACCGCGACACGGTGCTCGAGATCGGGGCCGATGGTCGGTATGCGATCCGCGGCACCGGATTGCTGCTTTCCGGCGGTACCTGGTCGCTCGACGGTTCCACACTGTCGTTCGCCGAGGATCCCAACGAGCCGGGTGCATTCGAGAAGGTCGTTCGCATCGTCGCCGATGCGCGATCGATCAAAGTCGACAGCAGACTCATTCCCGACGCGCACGACGGTCTCGACGTGCTCTCGCTCGAGTTCAAGAACAAGCCGCTCAAGCTGCCGAAAGCCGCCAAGACGCTGGAGGCGGCGGGCGTTCTCGAGATGGTTGCCGCCGGGAAATGGAAGACCCGCCAACAAGCGAAGCTCGACGAACTTCCCGTTGCCGAGCGTCTCGCGATCTACCGCGCGGCCTGGGATGGACTGATCGCCGGGACGTTCGCGAACGATCGTGAGGCACGCTCGTTCAGGGAGCAGATCGAGTTCCTCGCTGCCGGCGCACGCCACGAGCCGACCGCGCCGACGCATCGACACATCGCGCACTCGTTGCGCACGTTCGACGAGGAGCGGCGCTGGCTGCTCGCCAACGGCATCGTCACCGCGATCAGCCGTCTCCCCGCGTCGGCCGAAGACACGACCGTCGCAGATGCCATGAGCGAGCCGTGGCTCGTCATCGTCGCGCCGTACCGCTTCATGGGCGGCATGCCGCGCGTGTGGGATCGGCCGCTGTTCCCGCAGCCTGCATTCGACGACGCGTGCCGAGCGTTTCTCGCGAAGTCGATCTTCGGCGGCAACTTCGAGGACGCCGTGCAGCTCTTCGAAGGACGCCCCGGGCTCGCGCTCGCGTTGCTCCGGCACTACGGCAACGGCGCGCTGACCCGATCGAACGCTGCGATTCGCGAACGCGGTCTCGAGGCCGAAGCGAGGGCCGCTGCGGTCACCGTGCTCACCGCGGTGGAACCGCGTGGCGCTGCGATCGTGAACAACGCAGAAGTGAACACGGAGCGTCTCGGCGCGCTCGCGTTCGCCGTGCTCTTCCGCGAGGGGCCGGAGTTGCCTGCCGTCGCGCTCGCGTCACTCGCGCACGGAGGACAGGGCTACAGCCGCTACGTGATGACCGCCGACGACAAAGCCGTGCTGCGAGCTTCCGCGGAGTCGCTCCCGGACGAGGCGAAGGCACTGGTGACCGCGGCTTTCTACCTCTGAGCTTTGGCGAATTCGCGGAGTTCGAGATCCAACCTGCTCAAGGGGCCCCGATCGCGGGATCGACGACTCGCAGATCGACATCGCCCCGCGCACCGACCGTGGGCAGCAGCGCGCTGTCGTCGACCACGACGCGCCCGGCATCGACGCCATGAGAGACGAGCCAGAATCGAACCGCGGCTGCCCGCAGTGCGCGCAGCGCGGGCGCCGAACTCTCGCCGGTCGTCGCATCGACACGCACCCGGATCGCGACGCGACGAATGTCGGAAGCACGCTGCAGCATCGACGCGACCGCCGCGAGCGCCGCATTCGACGAGCCTCGCAATGCTGCGCCACCGCG
>CBIHQZ010000835.1:0-3795 GCA_966212315.1 uncultured Myxococcales bacterium | reverse complement strand
CTGATCGCGGCGATGAAGCAGGACCTCATCGTCTCGGTGCCGCTGATCGCGCGATCGGTCGTGTGCGGCGTGATGAATGTCGCATTCGGAGCCCGCACCGACGTGGCACCGCGCGAAGTGGAAGTGCTCCAAGCGGCGGCCGCGCACTTCGCCGCCGCCGTGGAAGCGAATCGCTTGATCGAGGATCTGCGCCGCAGCTACGAGGAACTCGCGCGCGCACAGGTTCAGCTCGTGGAACGCGAACGACTCGCGGCCCTCGGCGAGCTCGCAGCGGCGGTGGCCCACGAAGTGCGCAATCCGCTCGGCGTGATCTTCAACTCGATCGGCTCGCTGCGGCGGCTTGTGGGCGCCGGCGATGCGCGCACGCTCTTCGATATTCTCGCGGAAGAAGCCGCGCGCTTGAACGACATCGTCGGCGACCTGCTCGACTTCGCGCGTCCGGTCGAACTCTCTCTGCAGAGCGGGAACATTGCCGACGTCGTGGACGACGCGGTCGAAGCCGCCATCGCGGAGGCCGGCGGTGAAGTCACCGTCGATCGCGACATCGCAACCGACGTTCCGCCGGTGCCGATGGACGCCCGGCTGATTCGCCAGGCGCTCTTGAACGTCGCGCTCAATGCCGTGCAGAGCCTCGCCGGCAAAGGGAGCGTCGGCGTGACGATTCGGACGGTGCAGCGGCAGGATCGTGTCTTCGCACAGGTCACGCTGAGTGACTCGGGACCTGGTATCCCCGCCGAAGTTCTCCCGCGCATCTTCGAGCCATTTTTCACGACGCGCGCGAAGGGCACCGGGCTCGGACTCGCCGTGGTGAAACGGATCGTCGAGGGGCATCGCGGCCGCATCGACGTGAAGAGCGTCGCGGGCGAAGGGACGCGCTTCGTGATCGAGTTGCCGGTCGAGCGCGAGCGCACCGACGAGCACCGACGGGCCTGAGCGTCGCCGCCGCACGTCCACGCTTGCAGTTCGCGGCGAGTCGGTCACAAGATCGCGGCGCTTGACTGCCGGCCCCGTTCGCATAGGGGAGATGAAGTCATCGCGCGATCGACCGAGACGTTCACCCCCCCGACCTTCGCGAGCTCAAAAGGAGCCCTTCATTGAACGATCACCACGCCGGCGCCCAGGGTGCCGTCCCGTCCGAGCCGGCCAACGACGTGGGGGCGACGACTCCGCCCGCGGATGACTGGACCATCGACAACGCCCGCTCGCTCTACATGGTCGATCGGTGGGGCGGTGGCTACTTCGACATCGCCACCGACGGGAAGATCACCGTCGCGCCGCTTCAGGCGAAGGGTCAGCGCATCAAGATCATGGACGTGGTGGAAGCCGCGATCCGTGAAGAGGGCTTGAAGGCGCCGCTGATCATCCGCTTCCAGGACATGCTCCACCATCGCGTGCGCGTTCTGAACGAAGCGTTCAACCGTGCGATCAGCGAGCTGAAGTACCGCGCGCAGTACCGCGGCGTGTTCCCGATCAAGGTCAACCAGCTGCGCGAAGTGGTCGAAGAGATCCTCGATGCGGGGCGGCCGTTTCACTACGGCATCGAAGTCGGCAGCAAACCCGAGATGTACGCCGGCCTCGCGGTTCACACCGATCCCGACTCGCTGATCATCTGCAACGGCTACAAGGACGACGCGTTCATCCGCACCGCGCTCCTCGGTCGCAAGCTCGGCAAGAAGGTCATTCTCATCGCGGAGAAACTCTCCGAGGTGCGAGCCATCGTGCGCATCTCGAAAGAGATGAACGTCGAGCCCGAGATCGGCATGCGCGTTCGTCTGGTCACGCGCGGGGCAGGGAAGTGGGCCGAATCGGGCGGGGAAAACGCCAAGTTCGGGCTCACGACCGCGGAGATCCTCGAAGCCGCGAACATCCTCAAGGAAGCGGGGATGTCCAACGCCTTCAAGCTGGTGCACTTCCACATCGGCTCGCAGGTCCCCGACATTCTCATCGTGAAGCGCGCAGTGCGCGAAGCGGCGCGTTACTACGCGAAGCTCCGTCGGCGCGGGCACCCGGTGGAATATCTCGACGTCGGCGGCGGCCTCGCGGTCGACTACGACGGCTCGCGATCGAACTGCCACTCGTCGATGAACTACTCGGTCGAGGAGTACGCACGCGACGTGGTGTGGAACATCGCGGACGTGTGCGACGAAGAGCGCGTGCCGCACCCGACCATCGTGTCGGAATCGGGGCGTGCGATCGTGGCGCATCACACCGTGCTCGTGGTGGAAGCGTTCGGCGCGATCGCGCGGACGAACTTCACCTCGGTGAGCCCGGAAGTCGCAGAGCACAAATTGGTACGCGCGCTGCGCGAAGTCGGAGAGTCCCTCTCGGATCGCAACGCCGCCGAGGCATGGCACGACTGCCTGCAGGCCAAAGAAGAGTCCGAGAAGATGTTCGAAGTCGGACTGCTCGAACTCGACGTGAAAGCCGCGGTCGAGAGCATGTTCTGGCAGGTCGCGGATCGCATTCGCCAGATCGTGCGCAAGCTTCCGTCGAGCGATGTGCCGGATGATCTGATCGACATCGATCGTCAGTTCTCGAATCAGCACATCTGCAACTTCTCGGTGTTCCAGAGCCTGCTCGATCACTGGGCATTCGGCGCGCTCTTCCCGGTAGTGCCGATCCATCGATTGAACGAGCGACCCACCGCGGAGAGCACGCTGGTCGACATCACGTGCGACTCCGACGGCAAGGTCTCGAAGTTCATCGATCGCGAAGCCGAGCGCGAGACGCTGCCGTTGCACACGATTCAGCCGAGCGTCGGTGGACACCTCGAGCCGTACTACCTGGGCGTGTTCCTGACGGGCGCGTACCAGGACATCATGGGTGACATCCACAACCTGTTCGGCCGCGTGAACGAGGTTCACGTGTTCCTCGACGACGACGAAGACGCCGGCTGGTATCTCGAAGAAACGATCGAGGGGAATTCGATCGCCGAAGTGCTGCAGATGACGCAGTACGAAGCGCGCGATCTGGCCGTGCGAATGAAGTCGCAAGTGGACACCGCCATCAAGCAGGACCGCTTGAAGCCGACCGAAGGCATGCGTCTCCTGAACGAGTACGAAAAGGGTCTCAAGGATCAGACGTACTTGAGCCTCGACCCGCCCGCCGCCGCGCGCCCCTCGCAGCCGTGACCGAAGGGCCTTCGCGCCCATCGCGCCCCTCGCCGATGACCGCCCGCCTCGAATCGCTCCTGGAGCGACCGTGGCGGGTGCTCGCGGTGCTCCTTCCGATCGCATTGCTCCTCGCGGCGCCTGCGTTGCGTGTGCAGTTCGGCGGCACGCTGTTGGATCTACTTCCCGATCGCCCCGTTGCGCGGGCGCTCGCGCGCGTCGTCGATGCCGTCGCCGCCGAGGACGTCGACCTCGCGATGGTCGAAGCGTCGACACCGGATCGCACCCACGAAGCGTCCGAGCACTTCGCCCACGCGCTCGCGACGAGTCACACGGTCTCTGCCGCACTCGATCACATCCCGATCACCAGCGACCCCACGCCGAGCGCGTTGTTCCGTGCGCTCGCGACGCGCGGTGACGAAGCCACACTCGCGCAGTTGCGCGAACGGTTCTCTCCCGAGGGTGCCGCGCGCGCGGCCCAGCGCATCGAAACACTCGCGCTCGCACCCGGTGGCGGCTCGATGCGCGACGTGCTCACGCGCGATCCGTACGACCTCGCGCCACTGCTCGGCGAACGGTTTCGCCACCTCGGTGCGGCCGTTCACCCGCGCGCCGACGGCGCCCTCGGTTCCACCGACGGACGCGCGCAACTCGTGGTGGTCCGCGCGCGCGGTTCCGCGTTCGA
>CBIHQZ010000834.1:0-3796 GCA_966212315.1 uncultured Myxococcales bacterium | reverse complement strand
CGGCCGTCGGAAACCCGATGTCGACGCGGAGGGGGAGGAGGAGACGCGGATCGGATTGCAGCAGCGAGGCGCGCCAACGCCCGCTGCTCGGCTCCTCGGTCGGCTCCGGCGATGCGTGTGTTCTGGCGGTATCAACTCCGACCCCCTGGGGACTGTTCCCGAAAAAAATCTTCGTCGTCGAGAACCGCCCGATGCACTGGAAAACTGCCGGAATCCGGGACATGCGCTAGTGTTCGCCCCGATGCGCTTCTCCTCCTTTTTTCTGATCGCGAGCATGTCCGCGACGATCGCGTGCAATGGCGGCGAGTCCCCCGACCGCGTCGATGCGGCGATCGATGCGGCCGATGACATCACCACCGACAACCCCGTCGCCGATGCCGACGACGTGCCGACCAGCACCGACGCCATGGACACCGAGACGCCCGATGTCGTCGTCGATGCAGGTCCGCCGACGTTCGAGCAGGTGCAGGCGATCTTCGATCACTCGTGCGCCGTCGCCACGACGCAGTGTCACAACGCCGGCACGCAGAACAATCTGCGACTCGATCGCGGATTCTCGTACGCGCAGATCGTGGGCGTCGCGAGCGACGAAGTGCCGCGGTTGCAACGCGTGAACGCGGGGAGCGCGGCGAACAGCTACCTCGCCATCAAGCTCGATCGCAACGCGCTCGGAGCACTCGCCGAATGTCCCTCGAGCGCATTCCCCCCGCCGTGCGGCAACACGATGCCGGCCCCGCCGATGAGCCCGTTGAACGCCCGCGAGGCCGACTTGATCCGTCGATGGATCGATCTCGGCGCGACGATGTAACGCACGACACTCACTCGTCGAGCAGCCGCTTCGCGCGCGCCACCATCGTGCGCCCGAGATCTTCCCCGAATCGAATCGACCGCCGCACCACTTCGACCTCGCGCTCGAGCACGCGCCCCGGCAGCACCGGCGGCGCGATGACGGTCACCCGCACGTCGCCGGGCATGTGACGCAGCGAATGGAGCGCCGCGCGCCGGGTCAGCCGCGCACTCCGCACGATGCCCGGGAGTTCGCGCGAGAGTCCGCGACGCGACGCGAGCACGCGAAGCACCAGCGGTTCGTACCAGGTCGGATCGACGTGCTCGGGCAGGTTCAACACCACGACGAGGTCGTTGAAGCCGCGACGGATCGCTTCGTCGATGGGAAGCGGCGCACCGCACGCGCCGTCGATGAACGCCGACTGCTCGATCTCGAACGCGTCCGCGAGCGCCGGCACCGACGACGCCGCGACCAGCATCGGAATCAGCATGCTCTCGGGGAGCGTGCGCGCATCGATGAACTCGGTCTTCAATTCGCGCGCGTGCATCACCGGAAACCACACCGGCGTCGGATGCGAGCGCACCCGCGCAACGTCGAGCGGACGCGCGACTTCCATGATGTGAGCGACCGCTCGCAGATCGATGGCCGGGCGTCCCCGGGCGAGCCGATACACGAGGTGCAGCGGCGAGCCGAAGAGGAAGAACGGAATGTGTTCGCGCGCGAGGATGTCTTGCTCGTACACGCTCGCGAGGCCGCGGTTCTCGCTGATCCAGTACATCGTG
Source organism: uncultured Myxococcales bacterium (assembly GCA_966212315.1). GTDB lineage: Bacteria > Myxococcota_A > Polyangia > Polyangiales > CBIHQZ01. The sequence continues at coordinate 2,227 of CBIHQZ010000834.1, read as the reverse complement.
TTCAACGCGCCGGCACTCACGCCGAAGATTCCGTCGAACGATGCGGCCTTCAGCCCTTCATCGAGAAAGCCCATGAACACGCCCGCGCCGAACGACGCACGCATGCCGCCGCCTTCGTGAATCACCGCGACGCGCCGCCCCGCCCGCTCGTTCGCGGGCCGCAACGCCGTCACGAGCGCACCGAGTTCGCGCGCTTCACCGGGCGTCATTCCGTGGGTCATCGATTCATTCCGCGCCGCGACAGAGTCGCCGCCATTCCTCGGGCAGTTCGCGTTCGAGAATGCGTTCCGCGCCGCGCGCGTCGGGGATCGCGAAGACGAGTTCGCCGGTCACCGCGACCGCGCCGTCTTGTTCGAGCACGACCGACAGTGTCACGACTCTCGGCGAGTCCTTCACGATCCGCCCGCGCGCGATCACTTCACGTCCCGTTCGCACCGGACGCGAGAGCTTCACCTGCATCGTCGCGGTGAATCCCATGCGCCCCTTCAATCCGACGATCGTCCACGCGGCTACTTCGTCGACCAGCGTCGCTTGCAAGCCACCGTGCATGATCCCGGGCGGGCCTTCGTACTGCGGCCCCGGCGTGAAGCGCGCGATGACTTCGTCGTCGGTGCGGGTGAAGTGAAGCCGGAAGCCGATCGGGTTGCGCGGACTGCATCCGAAGCAGTCCTGCTGCGAGCCGAACAGCTGCGGATCGAGGTGCTGATGCGTCATCGGGGGGGGACGGTATTAGCTTTCTGACCTAACTGACATTTCACATCGGAAAAACCGCGCGTTCTCGCCGCGGAGAACTGTCCCCTCGCGCGAAATGTCAGAAAGCTAATACCGTCCCCCGGCGCGCATCGCGGCCGCGGCCACTACGAGTGCTGCCAGGAGGAACGCGAGCGCGGCGGCAACGAGACCGGGGCGGGCGGTTTCGGGCTCGGTCGTCGGCGGCGCCAGCTGAGTCACCGGTTCGCGCGGCGCGCTCGGACGCATCCCCGAGATCACCGGCGCAGGGGCGGACGGCGGAACAGCGGCGTCGGCTTCCATCTGCGCTTCGAGCCGCACCAGCGCGTCGGCCACGCTGCTTTCGATGGTGGCCTGCGCTTCGCGGTGGGCCGCATCGCGTGCGACCGGAGCGATGGGCGCGGGACGAAGATCCGCCGAGAGCATCGCGAGCTTCTGCGTCGCCTCGATCGGGTGCGCGTCGCGAAGGTGCTTCAAGTCGCGCGCGAGTTCGGCCGCGCTCGGATAGCGCTCGCCGATGTTGCGACGGAGACAACGCTGCACGATGCGCGCGAGATCCTTGGGCGCGGTCGGCGCGAGGGTGTCGAGTGCTGTCGCTTCGGCGAGTGCGATCCGCATGAAGATCCGGTGATCGTCGCGCGGCCCGAACGGCAACTCGCCGGTCATCAACTCGAAGAGCATCACGCCGAGCGCCCACACGTCCGCGCGGCCATCGATCTCGCGCGAGCCGATGATCTGTTCGGGCGCCATGTAATGCGGCGTGCCGACGATCACGCCGGTCTGGGTGCGATCGTCGGTCGAGCCTTCGTCCACGATCTTCGAGATGCCGAAATCGAGAACCTTCGGCGAGAACCGTCCGTCGTCGTCGCGCGCGAGGAAGATGTTCTCGGGTTTGAGATCGCGATGCACGACGCCGTGCGCATGCGCGTGCGCGATCGCATCGATCACCGGGCGCATCAGTTCGAGCGTGTGATCGACTCCGAGCCGTCCTCCGTGTCGATCGAGATACGTCCCGAGGTCTTCGCCCGAGAGCAGTTCCTGCGCGATGAAAGGCGTGCCGTTCTCGTCGATCCCCGCGTCGAGAATGTGCACCACGTGCGGGTGATTCACTTTCGCCGCCGCGCGCGCCTCGCGAAGGAATCGCGCCACCGAGCGCTTCTCGACCGCGTGTTCCGCGCGAAGGATCTTGAGCGCGACCTCGCGATGCAGAACCTCGCTCTCGGCCACGTACACGTCGCCCATGCCGCCCGAGCCGAGAAGGCTCTTCAGCCGGTAACGTCCCGCCAGCACCACGCCGGGATGAAAGCGCGGATCAGTGCCAGCCGCCGATCCCTCTGCTCCGATTGGTTTCGGTACCGCTTCGTCGCTCACTGCATCCGCCCCGCGCGATGATGCCATGAGTCACGCGTGATACCCGAAATCAACGCACGCGCCGAATGTTCACAGGGTCAGTTCGGCCGGCAGCCGTCGCCGCCGCAGACATCGACGATCTCCCCTC
>CBIHQZ010000833.1:0-3800 GCA_966212315.1 uncultured Myxococcales bacterium | reverse complement strand
ACTTGCGAAGGCATCGGGCGCAGGAGACACTTCGGACCCATGAAGACGTACGCGCACACGCTTCTGGTTGCGATCGCGATGATCACGGGCGGCTGCGCTGTCGGCGCGGGCGCTCAATCGCATGCACAGGCACCCACGACGTTCAGTGCTTCGGCTGCTTCGAGCAGCGGCAGCGCGCGGCGTGACATCGTCGCCACGTCGATCGACCGCGATCGCGAGCCGGCCGGGATGTACCGCGCCGAGCGGGGCATTCCGACGCCGCAGCCCGCGCGCGATCCCTCGTTCGTTGCGATCCCCGTTCCCCAGCCGCCGTTGCCGGGCCCGGACCCGCACCATGGTGGCCGCGTGAGCGCACGCGACAGCGCCTGGTAGATCGTTTCCACGAGTTCGGCCCGCCTCACCATGAGATGAGCGGAGACGCTCGATCACTGCACGTCAAACCGCTCGCAACGTTCGAATCGACGATCGTGCGCGCAACCGATCGCATGCCTGGATCATCCGACCTGCGCGAATCGAGCGATGGCGCGCAGCCTCGCGCGGCTCGATCGCGAAAGCGGACAGACGTTGGACATCATCTCGACACGGCAGGTCGCTGAGCTCCTCGCGGTGAGCGAAGCGACCGTGAAGCGGTGGGCCGACGCGGGCAGCCTTCGCTGTTTTCGCACGCCGGGCGGTCATCGGAAGTTCCGCATGGAAGACGTCTCCAGCTTCCTGCGCGAGTTCCACTACGACTCGGCCGGCGTGATCCAGTCGTGCGCGGTGCCGCCACCGTCGCAGCACCCGTCGGATCAGCCGCTGATCACACCGCGCGAGAGCCCGGCGTTCGATTCCGAGTCGGTCGTGCAGTTCCGCAACGCGGCGCTTGCCGGCGACGCCGACACGCTGGTTTCGCACATCGCGCAGAGCCGTCTCCGCGGCTTCACCCTCGCGAACATCTTCGACCTCGCCATCACGCCCGCGCTCGTCGACATCGGCGATCGCTGGGCTCGCGGCGTGCTGACCGTCACGCAAGAACACGTCTCTGCGGAGACGGTGATCGAAGCACTCACGCGCACCAAGCCGCTCATCGAACGCGGCGCGCGTCGCACCGGAAAAGTCGTTCTCGCGTGTCCCGGCGAGGAGCAGCACGACATCGCGGTGCGGATGGCCACGCTCCTCGCGCACGGTCTGGGATTCCAAACCGTGTACGTCGGAGCACGCGCGCCGATCGCGGATCTCTCGCTGATGATCGCTGGTGAGAAGCCGCGTTTCCTGGTGCTCTCGGCCAGTGCAGTCGTCGAGCCGACAACCGCTGCCAGTGATCTCGCGGCTCTTGCCGAGGTCGCGCGCGGCGCCGGAACGAGCGTGATCGCGGGCGGCGACGGATATCGCTCGGTCGACGTGCCGGCCGGTGTGCAGAGGGTGGCTTCGATGAACGAGCTGCTGGCGACGCTGCAGGCCGCCTAGCACCGCGGCTCGCGCCGTTCGCATCGTGCTAGTAACGGCGTCGTGACGACGACGGGACGCGGTTCGACGGATGTCGTGGTGATCGGTGGCGGACTGGTCGGCTCGCTGTGCGCGCTGCGACTCGCGGAAGCGGGCGCGACGGTGACCGTGCTGGAGAAGTCGGTGCCCGGCGCGGAAGCCTCGAGTGCGGCGGCCGGGATTCTCGCGGCGCAGAGCGAGTCGAAGACGCCGGGCGTGCTCTTCGATCTCGCACTCGAGAGTCGCGCACTGTACGAGCGCCTCGCCGACGAACTGCGCGCACGGGTCGGAGCCGACATCGGGTACGTGCGGTGCGGTGTGATGGAAACCGCCGCCGATGCGGCCGCGCTGCATGCGCTCGACGAAGCGTTCGGCTGGCAACGCGCGCGCGGTCTACGCGTCGAGCGGCTCGATGCGCCGGCGTTGCACGAGCGCGAGCGAGAACTCGGTGCGTCGATCGCGGGCGGGCTGTACTTCGCCGACGATGCGCAGGTCGATCCGCCGCGATTGGTGCGCGCGGTTGCACAGGCGGCCGAACGCATCGGCGTGCGCTTTCGCAGCGGTGCGTACGTGCGACGCGTGCAGGTCGAGAAAGGCGCGGCGCGCGGCGTCGAACTCGACGACGGAACCATCGCGACCGGCCATGTCGTCGTCGCGGCGGGCGCATGGAGTTCGCTGGTCGAAGGCGCGCGCGTGCCGCACGGCGCGGTGAAACCCGCGCGCGGACAGATCGTGGAGCTGTCGACCCGCACGCCGCCCGCACACGCGGTGATCTACGGCGCCGGCGGATACGTGGTGCCGCGTCCCGACGGGCGCGTGGTGTGCGGTTCGACGCTCGAGTTCGTCGGGTATCGCAACGAGGTCACCGTCGAAGGCGTGCAGAAGATCCTGACGATGGCGACCACGCTCGTGCCCGCGCTCGCACACGCGACGTTCTCGCGCACGTGGGCGAACTTTCGTCCGTTCACCGACGACGGTGCGCCGCTCGTCGGCGACGGCGGAATCGCCGGGCTCACCGTCGCGACCGGTCACTACCGCAGCGGGATCCTGATGGCGCCGATTACCGCGGAGATCGTGCGCGATCGGATCTTCGGCCGTCCGCTTCGCTGGGACCTCGGTGCGCTCGCGCCGACGCGCTCGGCGGTGACGAAGGTGTCGTCGTGAAGGATGTCGCGTACGAAGCGATGAGGGTTCACGCCAACGGGATCGAACATCACGTGCTCGCGTGGCATGGCGATGCGCGCCGCACGGTGTTTCTGCTCCACGGCTACCTCGATCAGTCGTCGTCGTTCGTCCCCATCGGCGACGCACTCTCGCTCCAGGGATGGCGGGTTTTCGCCCCGGATTTTCGCGGTCACGGGCGCACCGCGTGGACGCCGGCGGGGAGCTACTACCACTTCGCGGATTACGTCGCGGACGTCGCTGCGCTCGTCGACGGACTCGCCGTCGAAGAGTCCGCGGGGCCGATCGCAATCGTCGCGCACTCGATGGGCGGCACCGTTGCGACGATGTTCACCGGCGTTCGCGCATCACGCGTGCACTCGCTGGTGCTGATGGAAGGAATGGGGCCGCCCGCGATGCCCGCCGACGCGATGCCGCTGCGCGTGGAGCGCTGGCTCGACGGACTCGCGAAGCCGCGGGTTCGCGCGCGAAAGAAACTCGCATCGCTCGACGACGCGGTGGAGCGCCTGCGAATGACCCACGGCGGACAGGTGCCGAACGAAGTGCTCGCGCGCGTGGCGGCCGAGTTGATCGAGCCGCATCCGAGCGGCGAAGGTTTCACCTGGCGATTCGATCCGCTCCATCAGACGACTTCACCGGCACGCTTCGACGTCGAGTCGTTCGCCGCGTTCGCGCAACGCATCACCGCGCGGGTGTTGCTCATCGACGGTGGCGCCGAAGGGATGCGCCACGCCGACGATGCCGCGCGCCGCGGGTGGTTCGCGCATCACGAAGACCTCACGTTCGAGGGCGCTGGCCACATGATGCACTGGACCCGGCCGTTCGAGGTCGCCGACGCGGTGTCAGCGTTTCTCGCGAAGCGCGCGCGCTGACGGCGACGTTCGATGGTCCGCACGAATGAACGTGTGACGCGCGTGCTCGCGCTGTGCAGAGAGCGTTGCGCGGCAGCACGGCCGTAGCGTTCGAGCCGACCCCTTCTGGCGCAAGCCATGTTGGCCTGGCGAATGCTCAACCACTCCGCAACGGAGGACATCCCATGAAGACCAACCTGCTTCACCGCGCGACCGCCGTCGCTGCCACGCTCGCGCTCGTCGCCACGTCCGCATGCTCGATTCACCTCGGTGGTTCGCGCCGTCCGCGCACGGCCCGAGACA